>LXRJ01000157.1 GCA_001684025.1 Candidatus Glomeribacter gigasporarum
TTAGAAAAACTACCACAAGATAATTTACCAAAAAATGTTAAAGAATCAGAAGAAATACCACAAAACAACTTACTAGCAAATGCTGAAAGACCAGAAGAAATAACACAAGACAATTTATCAGCAAAATGTCAAAGAACCAAAAAAAATGCCACAAGACAATTCAATAGTAAATACTAAAAAAACAGAAGAAATACCACAAGACAATTCACTAGCAAAATGTCAAAGGATTAGAAAAAAATACCACAAGACAWCTTACTAGCAAACACTGAAAGATCAGAAGAAATATTACAAGACAATTTACTAGCAGAACTAGAAGAAATATCACAAGACAATTCATAGTAAATAGTACTAAACCAGAAGAAATACCACAAGACAATTCATCAGCGAAATAGCAAAAGAAAAAAATAACACAAGAAATTCACCAGCTAATGCTGAAAGACTAAAAGAAATATCTCAAAACAATTCATCAACAAAACATCAAAGGAACAGAAGAAGACCACCAGAAAAAAATGCTGAAAAGAAATTCTATAAAAAAAAAGAAGAGTAGTATAAAACTACCTAAAAAAGTAATCACAAGACAATTCACCAACAAATACTGAAAGACCAGAAGAAATACTAAAGACAATTCACTAGCAAAATATCGAAAGATCAGAAGAAATATCACAAAACAACTTATCAGCAAAATGTCAAAGAGCCAGAAGAAATGCCATAAGACAATTTATCAGAAAAACATTAAAAGACCAGAAAAAATACTACAAGACAATTTACAGTAAATGGCAAAAGATTAAAAGAATTACTACAAGACAATTCACTAGCGAATACCAAAAAACAAAAGAACTACCACAAGACAATTCACTAGTGAAATGCTGAAAGAACAAAAAAATATTACCAAAAGATCAGAAGAAATACTACAAGACAATTTACTAGAAAATGTCTAAGGATTAGAAAAAATACTACAAGACAACTTACAAGCAAACATCAAAAGATCAAAAGAAATGCTACAAGAAAATTTATTAGCAAATATCAAAAGATCATACAAAACAATTCACAAAGGACCAGAAAAAATATCRMAAGANCAKTTATTAGTAAAACACTGAAAGAACAAAAGAAATAATGCAAGACAATTCACTAGCAAATGCTGAAAGACYAGAAGAAATACCANAAGACAATTCACTAACAAAATATCAAAAGATCAGAAAAAATACTACAAGACAACTTATTATAAAATATCAAAGGACCAGAAGAAATATTACAAGACAATTCACTAGCAAAATATCAAAAGATCAGAAGAAATACTACAAGACAATTCACAGCAAATAGCAAAAAATTACTACAAGACAATTCATCAGTAAAACATCAAATAACTAGAAAAAATATCACAAGACAATTCATCAACAAATACTGAACAACCAAAAAAACTACTACAAAACAATTCACTAATGAAATGCTGAAAAAATAAAAGAAATAATGCAAGACAATTCACTAGCAAATGCCAAAAGACTAGAAGAAATATCACAAGAAAATTTACTAACAAAATATTGAAGAAAACAGAAAAAGACCACTAGAAAAACAATAAAAAAAAAATTTTATAAAAAAAAAAAGATGGGTAGTATAAAACTACCCAAAGAAGYAACTACAAGAYAATTCAYCASAAATRCTGAAAGAMCWWAAGAAMTATYAYAAGACAATTTACTAATAAAATGCTGAAAGAACAAAAGAAATAATACAAGACAATTTGCTAACAAATGGCAAAAGATTAGAAGAAATACTACAAGACAATTCACCAACAAAACATTGAAGGAACAGAAAAAAACTACCAAAAAAAACAATACTAAAAAGAAATTCTACAAAAAAAAAAGTAGTATAAAACTACCCAAAGAATTAACCACAAGACAATTTATCAGCAAATGCCAAAAGACCAGAAGAAATACCACAAGATAATTTACTAGAAAATATCAAAGAATTAGAAGAAGGACAACTTACTAGCAAGYATCAGAAGATTAAAAGAAATGCCACAAGACAGTTTATGAACAAAACATTGAAGGATCAGAAGAAATATTACAAAACAATTCACAAAGGATCAAAAGAAATACAACAAGACAATTCATTAATGAAACTTTGAAAAAACAAAAGAAATAATACAAGACAATTTATTAGCAAATACTGAAAGACTAGAAGAAATATCACAAGACAATTTGCTAACAAAACATCAAAAGAACAGAAGAAGACCACCAGAAAAAAATGCCAAAAAGAAATTCTATAAAAAAAAAAGGAATGGTAGTATAAAACAATACAAAGAAGTAACTACAAGACAATTCATTAGCAAATACCAAAAGGCTAGAAGAAATACCAAAAACAATTTATTAGCAAAATATCGAAGAATCAGAAGAAATACCACATGGCAACTTATCTGCAAAATATCAAAGAACCAGAAGAAATGCCACAAGATAATTTACCAGCAAAATATCAAAAGAYCAGAAGAAATATCACAAAACAATTCACAGCAAATAGAAAGGATCAGAAGAATTACTACAAGACAATTTACTAGTGAAATATCAAATGATCAGAAGAAATATCACAAGACAATTTACTAGCAAATACTGAAAGACCAAAAGAACTATCATAAGACAATTTACTAATAAAATGCTGAAAGAACAAAAGAAATAATACAAGACAATTTGCTAACAAATTTGTCTTGTATTATTTTTTTTGCTCTTTCAGTGTTTTGCTGATAAATTATCTTGTAGTAGTTCTTCTAGTTTTTTAGCATTTTCTGGTGAATTGTCTTGTGAAATTT
Source organism: Candidatus Glomeribacter gigasporarum (assembly GCA_001684025.1). Classification (GTDB taxonomy): domain Bacteria; phylum Pseudomonadota; class Gammaproteobacteria; order Burkholderiales; family Burkholderiaceae; genus Glomeribacter; species Glomeribacter gigasporarum_A. Next base: position 2,798 of record LXRJ01000157.1, read on the forward strand.
CTTCTGATCTTTGACATTTTACTAGATAATTGTCTTGTAGTAATTTTTTGATTCTTTGCTGTTTGCTGTAAATTGTCTTGTAGTATTCTTCTGGTTCTTTAACATTTTGCTGATGAATTGCCTTATAGTATTTCTTCTGGTTTTTTGGTGTTTGCTAGTAAATTGTCTTGTGGTATTTCTTCTGATCTTTTAGCATTTGTTGATAAATTATTTTGTGATTGCTTCTTTAGA
>LXRJ01000213.1 GCA_001684025.1 Candidatus Glomeribacter gigasporarum
CTTTAAGTCTCCGCCCGCCGCCCGATGCAGATCATTGAGTGAATACCGGCCCTGCACGTCTTGCCGTACTTGCACATCGGAAATCATCAGTTCGTTCATGCGGCATCTCCTCCCAGGTCGTCCAAGTCTTGGGTAATACGGGAATTTTCCGTAATTAAAAATTCCCTTTTGTTAGCCGGATTGGGAACCTTGCGCAGCCGTTCTGTACTATGCGAATTAAAATTGGTGTTAACTGCGCCGGAAAACGGCTTGAGCAGGTGTTCAAAGATCGGATGCAACATGGTGTTCTCCTGTAACTACTGAAGAAGCGCTGCGACCCTGCGCGCGGAGCGGTCACACTCCATCTCGCAGGGTGCATTGCCCTGTACATCAAACTTGCGAATCTGTTTGGCGGCGACCATTTCCGCCATGCTGGTTGAAATCAAGTCTTCAATATTCATTTGATCGCGCAGACTTCGACTCTTCTGATAATCGATACCGCGCGCTGCGCAGATGTCCTTTTTGCTGCCGCCCAGGAGGTTTTTGTAAATCGCATTGGTGCAGTCGGCATAGCCGCGACCGCTCACGCCATGCCGAGCCAGGGTCGAAGTCAATTCGCTGCGGGCCACTTTTCCTTGCATCCGCTTGAGCAGCCATTTCTGCTGGTGCGGCGAGGCGCGTTCGGCAATTTCATCCGCCAAAGTCACATCGCCTCTGGCGGCTCGGAAGTAGGTGGTCACCAGCTGCTTTTGAATTTTCCAAGCCAGCTCATCTTGAAATGACTTCACCAGCATGGAATAACCCATCTCGGTCAGAAGAATGATGTCCTCGTGCGCTTTGCTGGAAAGCCGTAGGATTTTGTGCGTCCGGATTTCGGCTGCACAAACCCTGTAGTAATCCTCGCCCCCGACCAGCCTGTCTTTATGATCATTAAAACGTTTGCGGGCCGTTCCTTTGGGGCGTTGATGCACCTTGTCGATCATCGCCAGCGTCATCACAGGCCGATTGCGATAGGTGATGACAGATAATTTCATCTCCGGCGTGAGGGGAATCAGGGCGGTGGCTTTTCGTCGTGTACTCATCATCAATGCCTCGTGCGGGTATGGCTGTGCGCAATCTTTTCTCTCAAACGTGCTAAAAGCCATTCCTGTGCTGCGGGTGTGGCTTTATCCAGAATCTCGGCGGCCAGCGTGACCTCCCCATTCATCGCCCGTATGTAGCTTTCGTTGGCTTTCATTTCCTCTTGCATTGCCGCCGTGTTTATCTTTTTCATCAGGCAGTTCTCCGTAGTGGCGCTTTTAAGAGTTCTTCATTGCGCATATAAGCCAGCAAAAATCCGCGCATCGCGGCGGGGTCATTCAGAACTTGGATTGGATCTCGATGAACAATTTCCTTCGCTTGCCGCTCGCATTCGATGAAGTACTGCCGCGCYTGTTTGCCTTTTGCATTGCGCTCAACCATCGCTAACTCTTTCGCCATGTCRAKSGTSAGKGCRTATTCCTTGCTTGGACGGCCCCCTTGGGGTTTTTYGGCGTTTTCCGAAAAACTTACAAAGTCTTGGTTTTCAATAAAGCCGTACTGCGCGATGCGGTCTTTAATCCAGGTTGTGAAGTGGTCGCCGTTTTCCAGAAACGCATGCAGTTCCCGCACATTGACCGTTTGAACCTGCGCTTGACCGATGAGCTGATGGCGGATGGAGATGAGCGCGTTCATGAGGCAGCCCTCCCAAGGGCATACGCCGCTTCGAGCGTGGTATAGAAGTGCGCTTGAAATTTCTTGAACATATCCGCTGTGTCCGTAAGCACTCCAAGGTACCGCCCCGTTAGCTCGCCTTTTTCGCTTTGTTCGACCAGCGCCATGATCCGCGCCATCTCCAGCGTCAGCGCGTATTCTTTGGAAGGCGGGCTGTCGGTGCTTTCGGCCAAAAATGCGCAAAAGTCTTTTCCTTCTTTAAAGCCGTAATTTGCAAGCCAGCGAGCTATCCAATCATTAAACGGGGTCTCGTTTCCAAGAAACGCATGCAGTTCTCGCGCATTGACCGTTTGGACTTGTGCTTGACCGATGAGCTGATGGCGG
>LXRJ01000235.1 GCA_001684025.1 Candidatus Glomeribacter gigasporarum
TGCTCTGAAATTTAATGGCCTAATGGATTGTGAAAATGTTATTAAATTTCCAGTTCAGCATTCTGGCAAAAAAGTCATTGCGCTTGTAACATTTTTTCTTAAGCTCACTGATCAAATTCCTTCACAAAAGCTCTTCAACCTTTATCAAGAATTTTATCTTAAGAAAGAGGCCATCCAAAAATTTCTAGAGCATCTAAATCTAACTCGCTATTTTAATCCGATTGATCTGCTCACTTGTACAGAGGTAGAAGTTTTACTTTACATGCGCGAGGATTCCAGATGCAAAGCCGTTGCCAAGCACTTTGGAGTCACAGTTGCCACTGCAAGTAATCACATCAGCCGTATTCAAGGAAAATTATTAGCACCATTCAACGTACACGAGGTTCTGCACAAATTGCGTGCAATCCCTATGAATGAGCAAGGCTCGTATGGATACGTTTTGTAATCGGCTTTTATTATTTTGGCTGATGCCGATCATGAATCTTTTTGCCGCATCGAGTGATGCCACTGCGAAATTGTCAGATAAAACGTTAGTCTATTGCTCAGGAGGCAGTCCCTCTGGTTTTGATGCGAGCCAATCCTGGTCCATACTCAACCATACTGCAAGCGCATACACGATTTACAACCGGCTGCTTGAGGTCGATGGCGGCCAGATTCAGCCCAGTCTAGCGGATAGATGGACTATTTCGTCCGATGGCCGCGTCTATACATTCCATCTGCGGCGCGGCGTGAAGTTCCATACCACCCCTTGGTTTAAACCGACGCGAGATTTCAATGCTGAGGATGTGCTCTTTACCTTCGAGCGGATGCGCAATCCAGATATGCCGTTCCGAAAAGCGTATCCGACAGAATTTCCATTCTGGCACCACAGCAATTTTGACACAATCATTTCTAAAATCGAGATACCCGACCGATCCGATCCTTACACCGTGCGTTTTACGCTAAAGTCAGTCAATGCGCCTTTTCTGTTTAATCTTGCAGTAGCCTCCGCATCGATTCTCTCTGCTGAATACGCCGCACAATTGCTGAAAACAGGGAAGCCCTCTGATATCAATTGGAAGCCCGTTGGGACAGGGCCGTTTATTTTTGAGAAGTACGTCAAAGATGCCACGGTTCGCTTTGATGGCAATCCAGAATATTGGAAACCCGACGATGTGCGATTATCCAAGCTGATTTTTGAGATTACGCCGGACGCAAAGGTGCGCATGCAAAAACTTAAGATGAATGAGTGCCAAGTCAGCGCTGATTTACGCCCCGTCGATATTACTGCATTTGAACCTGATCCAAATTTCCATGTATTGAGACAACAAGGTCTCAATATGAGCTACTTGGCTTATAACATCACGCACAAACCGCTGGATAATGTGCGAGTGCGGCGCGCCTTGGATATGGCCATTGATAAAAAAGCCATCATTGATGGGGTGTTTGAAGGGCGTGCGCAAGTAGCCGTTGCGCCACTGGCACCACTGCAATGGCCTTACGATAAAAGTTTAAAAGACGCACCACGTGATTTGGAACAGGCAAAAGCATTATTGGTGGACGCAGACTATCCGGATGGTTTTTCGATTTCGTTGTTTATGGCCCCAATCGAGCGCCCTTATAACCCAAATGCACGCCTTATGGCTGAAATGATCCAGTCGGATTGGGCTAAAATCGGCGTCAAAGCTCATATTGTGATCAATGAAGATCTCTCAAAACATATCAAAAGCGGGCATGAGGGAAAGCATGACACCATACTTTTTGGTTGGAATGGGGGAAATGGCGATCCCGATGACTGGCTAAAACTGCTCA
>LXRJ01000238.1 GCA_001684025.1 Candidatus Glomeribacter gigasporarum
TTAGTCATGTATTTCCGTTATCACTGTCTGAGTTCAATCCACTAATACACAGCGATCCAAGATATTATTAATTAATACCCTGACCTCTCACATGAAAAAATACGTCATTAGCTCATACGTATTAAGCTTTTATATAAAATGATGTTAAATTAATAATTCAAATATAAAATTCAAATAACCCTTCTCTTTTAAAATAAAATTAAAACAAATAGCATTAGTAGCATTTAAAAATACTACATTTGGAAAATTAAACACAGTGTCGGGACTATCTTTACGAGAACATCCTCATAATCTTCTTCAACTTGTTTACTATCTACATGATGGTTATAGTGAAAGTAATAAAGACTGCCCATTAAATATGAAATCAAACATGATACGTAAACTATATTGGATGCTTCTAAAATATAATCTGCAAACATATCAAAAACCTATCTCGAGCCGATGGCGATATCAGTTAATAACAGAAATCAATATCTAAAAAATTACGATATTCATAAGCTTTTTGTAACTTGGTTCATTAAACAATTTAATGAATTCAAAAACATACCTGAAGGATATGCTAGGCAATGGAAAGTATTAAACGACTGGATAAACAACGCGAAGCTTAATATTCAAATAAAATGTATGGTGCAATTTGGCAACTTTTTTTATTTGAAATTCTTTGAATTTCTAATCAGATTTGATAATGTACCTCGAATATTAGAAAATAATATATTTAAATGCCTTCCTCCTGGACACCGTGCACATGAACTTCTAATCAAGTTCTATTTTGGCTTGGTGAACTGCGAAGTGCAATTAATAACCCCTATATTGTTTTTGAGAAACAAATTATTGAAGCACATTCAAATTTATGTGATCGGGAACTTACTGCTTTAATAAATAATTTAAAATCTGGTTTAGAAAAAGCACAAGAAAGATTTTTAAAATGGATGGATTGCTGGATTCACTTACCTTTAACAATATGTCTATTGGGTGGAAGTAATGGTCCTGATTTTGCACGAAGTATTTGCTATGTTTTTTTGGACTGACTATTAAATGTTAAACCGACGGAAAAAGAACTTCAATATACTGAATTGCTAAAGAAAGACAAGTTGGAAGGAAATATTCAGTCATTCGGTTTATTTAATGCACTGAGAGATCCACAATTTTTAGACCAATTCCTTATCTTTTCAATATCCAGTTCACAAGATCTTTCTAAATTTCCCTTGGTATATGATTTTGTTAAATATAGAATTTGGTCAATTATAGTTCATCAACAGCAACTAGAAGGAATGTTCAATAAATACGACATCAAAACTCACCCTAATATGACCGACGAATTACAAGAAGCAAGATTACTTCTCTCTAGTCCAAGCAAACCGGAAGTAAGATTGGTTCGTGAAGATTTAATGGCAGTTTGAAAAGAGCAACGGAGTAACACAACTAAAAAGACTGAGGAAAAGCTTGGTGAGGTGGCCGCTAAAGATATTTTAAAAGAGTTATCAAAAAAAAAATTGTAAAAAGAATACGATAACATGATAAATGCGATAAATACGATAAATGCGTATTGAAAAAAAAATCAAATCAGTATATAGCGTCCCAAAGATCTATCCGGAGATTGTAAATTTTCCATTATAAAATCCTAACAATTTGATTTTACTATATATGTGAACTATATTTGTAAATCATAGGGCGTGAAACACCCCAATCTTGGGTCGTTGGGTATTAGTGGATTGAACTCAGACAGTGATAACGGAAATACATGACTGATACT
>LXRJ01000246.1 GCA_001684025.1 Candidatus Glomeribacter gigasporarum
CCTTTAACCGGAATCAGTGATCACCTTCAACCGTTTTGACTGATCATCTTCTCCGAAATACGCATGTAAAGGCCCTTAGCGAAGCTGCAAAGCCCGTGATCGGAAGCCTGTCGAGCGTGGTACAAGCCGCCGGTCATACGGAAAGCTCACTCAGAAAAGCGGGGCAGTGGTTCGCATGGAAGTGGGTTGCCGTTGCAGCGGGCGGGCTGATGGGCGTGTGTCTGGTTACCTATGCGGCGCTGGCGTGGCAGCTTCACCAAGTCGAAAATCTCCGTGCTGAAAAGACGCAGCTACAGGAGAATGTAGCGGTGCTTGAAAAGCGCGGAGGCAGGATTGTCATGTCGCGTTGTGGCGGGCGTCTGTGCATTGAAGCCAGCCGCAACCAAGGCAAGGGGGCCGAGCATTGGAAAGGGGCCAACTGGTGGAACGAGAAAAATGGCGTAGCGCTCGTGATTCCAAGGGGCTATTGAGGGACTGTTTTTCTCCGCTTCCTGTCAATGTCAACAGTAATTTAAACTGGCTCTTCCTCACTTTGTGTGAAGCTGCGAGATGGCTTCAGATGGAATGGAGCACTCGGATGCGTAACAATTCAAAACCTGCTCTTATGTCTGGCAGCAGGGCAAAACGCTCAGAAAAGGAAAATTTAGGCCATTACGGCCCTTGTCGCAGGCTTAGTGTGCTTTATTGTCCGTTTCGTGACGCGAGCCCAAGTGTAGCGTAGGGCTAGTGTCCTTTAAACACATCATCCAATGTGTTAGCCTCTAAGACTCGCTTAGTCCATTCGATTAAAGTGTCTTCGTTTGCTTCTTTTAATTCCTGCTCGTACTTTGTAAGTGATGTATTAGGGAACTTCTGTTGTAATAGAGCTGATAATAAAGTAAATTCGCCTTTTTTTATACCTATACGCTCAGCGGTTGTCAATGGATAGTCTTCCATACCAAATTCCTTCTCCAATTCGTGAACAGTCTCATTGTAGCGAACTGCCAAGTCTTCTGGCAGGGTAAGGAGCCAGTCTATAAATTTGTATAAATTCAGAATGGCATCATGCCTTAACCCTTTCTCAAATAACTTGCGCGTCAAAGCAGATTTATTTTCATAGCGAGCATTGGGATTTGGACGTGTCGCTAAAGCAGCTAAATGTGTCGTGACTACCGTTCCAAAAGGGTTATCCATTTCTAATAGCTCTGCTTCTTGACCTTGATAATCCAACAGCTTTTTCGGGAAAAACTGGAAATTGAGTATCTCCAAACCACATTCGCTCATTTGATAGCGATCAGGTTGCCAGCTAGGGCTATCATCCGTCAATACCACCATCGTGATAATTGGCAACCGATAACGATCATAAAGCCGATAAAAGTATTCAAACAGCCTTTGCGCAAGATGTGTTTCATAGTCGCCTTGGACTTCGATGTGAAGCAGTAAGAAACATTCTCCGCCTTGTTTCAGGCGAACTTTAAACAGCTTATCTACGAGCCTTTTCCCTACCATTGATTCAGTAGTCAAATTTAGCAGTTCTTTATCTAGCGTTTCATAGGGAGTCCGCCAGTCAATATGGTTGGCTATATGGGCGTAGAAAAAATTTAGAAAGTCTGGAAAGTATTTGCCCAATACATATTTCCAAGCTGCATCAGCGTGAAATGGGGG
>LXRJ01000259.1 GCA_001684025.1 Candidatus Glomeribacter gigasporarum
ATGGTGTCATAAAGAATTTGAGGATTTAATTCAGCGTGCTGTACAAATGGTTGATATCACGGAACGCACCCAACTCTATACGCAAGCGCAGAAAATTTTCAAACAAGAACAACCGTTTACCCCTATTGCCTATGCGACTGATTACCAAGTCATCAACAAGCATGTGACGGGCTTTAAAATCAATCCGCTCGGCCCGACGATTTTTTCTGGCGTCGGACTCGCCGAATAGAGGGGCTACGCTGCCATCAGCGATGGCGTGGATTGACTCGGCGGCTCTGATTTTAAGCGCAGCACCACCGGCAGCGCCAGCAGACCGAAGGCCATGATGTAAAAGGCAGGGAAAGTCAGCAGGCCCGTTTTGTGGATCAGCCAAGTGCAAATAAAAGGAGCGGTGCCTCCAAACAAAGCAGCGGCCAGCGTCAAACTTAAACTCATGCCAGAACATCGTATGGTTTTGGGAAAGGCGTCCCCTAAATATTGAATAATAAGCGCATCCATACCACTCAGGAATAAACCGAACAGCAATTGGATGCTGAGCAAAACTCCATAAGATTTTCCTTGTAACCCCATAAATAAAGGATAAATACATAAAAGGATCGCTAAGGTACTGAACACCATGAGTCGCCTGTAACCTAAACGATCAGAGAGCCAAGCCGAGGCCAGATAAAATAGCGCCATGGCGCATAAAGTCAGGGTATTGGTGAGCATGGCTATCTGGTGGGAAACACCCCGAAAATGCACCAGGTAAGATGGCATCCAGACGGACAGAATATAGAAAGAAACCATTGGAAAAGCGGTCAATAAAACCGTTTGCAGTAGTTGGCTTGGGTTAGAAGTCAAAACAGATAAGATGGGTTTTCTGTCTTCTGTCAGGTTCTTTTCGGGATAAAAAGAAGCCCGTGTCTCATATATGCCTTGTCGAATATGAAAAATATAGAATGTTAATGGGATTCCCAACAGGAAGGGAATGCGCCAGGCCCACGCGATTATCGTCTCAGGATTGAACGTCCAAGCCAGTAAGGTAGAGATCAAGGAGCCGCAAAGAATACCTATATTCGCACTGACGACTAGGGTGCCGCAAAAGATACCTCTGCTTTCGAGAGGAGCAGCCTCGAAAACATAACAGCCATTAACAGGTAATTCTCCACCTGCCCCAAATCCCTGAACCAGCCTTAAAATGAGCAGAGATGCGGTTGCCAGTCCGCCAACGCGGTCATAGGTCGGCAACATTCCAATCAGAATCGTCGGAATGGACATCACCATCAGGGATAACTGCAACGAATGGCGGCGGCCATAACGATCAGCTAGCGAGCCAAAAAAGAGACTCCCTAAGGGGCGGATGAAATAGCTGACTGCAAAGAGGGCAAAGGCTTGAATCAGTGCCAGAGTGGGATGCGTGGACTTAAAGAATAACTGGCCCAGCGTGCCAGCCAGGAAGCCATAGATAGAAACTAGAGTAAAGGAATGACTCAGCAGCATTAGACCAAAGCCTATCTGTTGCTGCGGATTTCTC
>LXRJ01000296.1 GCA_001684025.1 Candidatus Glomeribacter gigasporarum
CGTGGGTCACTTTTACATGCACATTTCCCTTTTAGTGGCTCATTTTTCGATGCATATCAACAGGCATGGATTGAACGGGCTGAGAACTTGGTGCTGCTGGGGCCTTCAGGCGTGGGCAAAACCCATTTGGCGATTAGCTTAGGCTACTTAGCTACTCAAGCCAGCATGAGAACCCGTTTTATCAGTGCGGCTGACTTGATGGTCGCCATGGCCGCTGCACAGCGCCAGGATCGATTGACTGATYYCACCCGMCGTAACGTCACCGCRCCACGGCTGCTSATCATTGAYGAAATTGGCKATCTCCCCATGGGSCGAGACCARGCSAATCTCTTCTTYCAAGTGGTCGMYAAGCGYTATGARAAAGCYTCCMYGYTGATGACYAGCAACTTRCCCTTCGGMCARTGGGATCAYGCCTTCGCMAACGATACCACSCTCACCGCYGMCATGCTGGAYCGTYTAYTRCAYCATGCTCATGTCATTCACATKAAAGGAGAAAGTTWCAGACTYAAAGACAAACGTAARGCCGGMATTATTCAAGCTCGGCAASCMGCAGAACCSATCGCGGTGGGTCAAWTYTAARYYGCTGWTCAGCRRTTAAAGTGGGTCAGTTTYAAWYYGYTGTTGACATCGGTCCCTATCTGGCGCTGCGTCTGGTCTCAGAATGTGGCACGGATCTTACCCGCTGGCCCAGCGCCAAACATTTCGCTTCCTGGTTATGCCTCTCGCCTGGCTGCAAAATCAGCGGCGGAAAAATCTTATCGGCCCGTACTCGCAAAACGATTAATCGCGTCACAGCCCATCTGAGACGGGCAGCCGTGTCTGCCGGACGCACGCATACGGCGCTCGGCGCTTTCTACAGGCGCTTGGCTGCCCGGATTGGAAAGGCTAAAGCCGTTACAGCCACCGCACGCAAAATCGCGATTCTGTTCTATAACACGATGCGCCATGGACTAGATTACCGCGACCCCGGTGCTCACTACTACGAACAGCGCTGCCGTGAGCGGGTTGTCAAGCAGCTACACCGCCGCGCTGCGGAATTCGGCTTTACCCTGCAAGCTGCGACGGGTGTTTCTTAGGAGCGGTCAAAAAGGGAGGGCAAGAGGGTGGAAATGCATACTTAAGCCATGAATGACAGCCTGTTCAGAACCATACCCCCTCACCGCCTGACTCGC
>LXRJ01000339.1 GCA_001684025.1 Candidatus Glomeribacter gigasporarum
GGGCGCATCAGCGCGTTACTGGAGCTCCCAAACAACCTAAACCAAAGGAGAAATCATGATTCCTAACAAAGAAACCCTGCGCGACGATGTCAAAAGAATTTTGGTCCAATACGGCCAATACGATCCCAGTCTGTTAGAGGCATTGGCCGCCTGCCGGGCATGGCCCAAGCAAGCACAAATCAAAGCCTGGTGCGGGCTGGGAAGGCACCTTGAGGATGTGCTGGAACAATGGAAAACAGCCATCCGGGTAGCGACAAGCAACGGCGATTTGGATGCCATTGCTCTGGTGACAGAGATAGGTGAAGCGCAYCTTGCAAAAGAGACCGCCGCGCAGAAAATGAAATCGGCTTAACGGGYACGGGGTCGGGMAACCGGNCCCCTTTTCATGGSRCGCCAACAGGCCCTACGTTTCTTGCRGCCGATCCGCAAAARCRCYGMGCGRYCCYTKNNNCCGCCGGTTCCCAAARCCCCCGTCYTCSCGCGYGGTCTTGRCCGCATGGCACGACGCGCATAGGGGCTGCAGATTRGCGCGGTCATTGNTTRCSGGNATTSCCGTCKATRTGATCCACAACSGTSGCCRYCACGACGCGCCCYTGCCGCCCACAGGCYGCGCACAGCGGCGTTTCACGCAGCACCTGCGCCCGTAATTKCCGCCAGGCGGTGCTYTGCAACGGGAGGGCGCGCTTGGCGTGGCGTTGCCGAGCACGCGCGGTGCTGTCCCATTGGCGGAGATCGGCTTGATGCTGCGGACAATACCCCGGCGTTTCCACAAGCGCGGCGCAGCCCGGATGGCGGCACGGCGTCGGGGCGGCGCAGGGCATGTCAATTCTCCTCCCATTTTTCGGCTTTGCTGCCACAGCGTGCTTGGCTTTTCGGGCAAACAGCGCGTTCATATGGACGTCGATTCATTCTACAAAAGGAAGAGAGGAACCCAACATGACTGAA
>LXRJ01000018.1 GCA_001684025.1 Candidatus Glomeribacter gigasporarum
AGTCATACGCCTATCGCTTATTTTAAGCGTGTGTCTGTGTCCGCTACTTCAAGGGGCCGTTCCAGCAGCATGTTCGGCATCTACAGCTCTGGTCAGACGCTTGGAGCAATTGGGAAGCACCTTAAATCAGGAGCATAATCGCTTGGAAGTGGTCTGTGCTGCTGTGCAGCCTTCTATCCGCAGTATGATGGATCTGATTGAGCAACAAATCAAAGACATTCAACAACAGATTCAGTCTCATATTCACCAGCATCCTGAGCTGAAACAGCGGGCTGATTTACTCGATTCGATACCCGGCGTCGGGCCTGACACGCGGGCACAAATCCTAGCTTTTTCTGAGTGAGTCTGATCAATTCGAGAACGTCAAACAGTGCGCCGCTTTCATCGGCTTGAATCCGAAACCCTATTCCTCTGGCACTTCTGTCAATGCCAGAACCCGTATCTCTAAAACAGGTTCTGCTTTTCTACGGCGCGCTTTCTATCTGCCGGCTGTCGTCGCCATGAAACACAATCCGATCCTGCGGGACTTCTTTCTTCGACTTAAACAGGCTGGCAAAAGGGGGAAAGTCATTGTTTGTGCGCTCATGCGTAAGCGGGTGCATATCATTTATGCGGGTTTGAAATCGGATCAACCTTTTGACGCAAATCATAAAAATTTTGCTTGACAGCCAAGACAGCCTCTCATCCCAGAAAGGAGTTGCTTCGCTCAACTTGCTGGAATATTCAGCCGGTGTTTGACTGTTCAAAGCGCCATGAGGTTTTTGCCAGTTATAAAGGATTGCCAAATTTCCAGTTTTTCTTTCAGGCGCTCAAAATCAGACAGATCAGCGGTTGCATGGAATTCTTCCAGATCAGTCTTTTGTGATCTCTCAACCTGCCGTTCAAGTGCGGAGAAGCGGGCTTGATGGGCCTGAATTTGCTACTGTGGTTCATCAGCTTTTGTTGGACTTTTACAGCCAAAAATTCTCTTCCTCTATCCGTTTGAATGCGCTGAATAGGAAAAGAAATCGTTCTACCAAGACATCAATAAAATCCAGAGTATTGGTCGCCGCACGGCGCTTATAAAGCTCTAAAACGCGCCAGCGGGAGCAGTGCAACCGCTGTGGTATTGGTAGATATCTGGGGCGATTTTGCAGCTGTCCATTTGGACACGATCGCCTGGTACTGGACTTTGATAGCGTTTGAAGTGCTTTTTGCGCTTTAGCCTTTTGACAGGGGCTATCTGATGGACTGTCAGAATTTATCGGGAGCCGGATTGGGCCTATATGGAGCGCCACATCAACACACTGCCTTATAGCGCGCAGATTCATAATAACGCCTGACTTTGTGCACCTGCCGCATCTGTGCGCGCTGCATGTGTGAGAATTCGTATAGGTTCAAGTCTATGCCGCCAAGGATGCAGGTGCATTTTTCTCAAGCGGTTGGCGGGCTTGTTCGAGCACATCCGGCGGCACGGGAATGTGCGCTTTGAGCACGGGTTCGCCGTTCTGAAACATCCGTAAATCCCCCGGTTCAAAAGCATGCCAATGTTCATCATCGGTGAGCGGCTGCGTCGCAATCACGGCAATGCAGTCTTCAGGGGTCGTGTATTTGGCAAAGTCAATCGTCATATCGGCGTCGATCAAGTGCGCGGTTGAGAATGGCCAGCGGCGCACAATGTAATGCAAGTGCGTCGAGCCGTAGGCAAATAGCGCTTGTCCATTGGATAATAAGAAGTTGAAAACGCCATAGCGGGTAATTTGACGTGTAAGCGCGGCAAGTGCGTCAAACAGCTCGTCCAATGACGGCTGCGCGCCTGGGAAATGTTGGTACAAGCCTTGCATGATCGCGCAAAAAGCAAGTTCGCTATCGGTATCTCCGACGCTCTGGTAGAGATTGGATAGCGCGGGCTGATAATCGTTGAGATCGCCATTATGCGCAAAAATCCAATGGCGTCCCCAGCGTTCACGCATAAACGGATGACAGTTTTCAAGCCGGACTGCGCCCTTCGTCGCCTTGCGAATATGCGCGATGATATTTTTTGATTTGATCGGATAACGCTTGACAAACTCAGCCACCGCAGACGTCGACGCAGGCTGATGATCGATGAAAAGACGGCACGCCCGATCCTCAAAGAACGCAATCCCCCAGCCATCGGCATGATGATCAGTGATGCCGCCGCGCGCCGCAAAGCCGGTAAAAGAAAACGTCGTATCGGTCGGCGCTGCGCAATTGATTCCCAATAGTTGGCACATATCAATACTTAAGCAATGAACTCGTACAATTGAAAACGATCTAACCATATCATTCAAGGCCAATCTCATCATGCGCCCATCGGATGCAGCGCGCACAGACCCGCTGACCATCACGCGCCCGGATGACGGGCATGTGCATCTGCGCGATGGCGCGCTATTAGCGGCTGTGCTGCCGCATACCGCGCGCCAGTTCGCGCGCGCGATCATCATGCCGAATCTACAGCCGCCGGTGACGACGACTCAACAGGCGCTTGCCTATCGTCAGCGCATTCTGCGCGCTCTGCCTGTAGGCTTAGCATTCGAGCCGCTGATGACCTTATATCTGACCGATCATACGTCACCGGACGAAATTCGCCGCGCGCGCGCATCCGGCATTGTGCACGCGGTCAAACTCTATCCAGCCGGTGCAACAACGCACTCCGACGCGGGCGTGACCGAACTCTCCAGATGCTTTAAGACGTTTGAAGTCATGCAGGAGATTGGACTGCCGCTGCTCGTGCACGGCGAAGTCACCGATCCGTCTATCGATCTTTTTGATCGAGAAAAAATATTTATCGATCAAGTATTGCACCCATTGCGGCGTACCTTTCCCGGCCTGAAGGTCGTACTTGAACACATTACCACGCAAGAAGCGGCTGAATACGTGCGGGACGCGGAGGCGGCGCCGAACACGCTGGGCGCAACGATGACCGCGCATCACCTCCTTTATAACCGCAACGCAATATTTCAGGGCGGCCTTCGGCCCCATTACTATTGCTTACCCATTTTGAAACGCGAACCGCATCGGCGCGCGCTGATGCGCGCGGCCACCTCAGGCAATCCGCGCTTTTTTCTGGGCACGGATAGCGCGCCGCATCCGAGAGAAGCGAAAGAACGCGCCTGCGGATGCGCCGGATGTTATACCGCGTTGCATGCACTCGAACTCTATGCGCAAGCGTTTGATGCCGCCGGCGCGCTTGATCGGCTCGAACGCTTCGCAAGCGTTTATGGCGCCGCGTTTTATGGACTGCCGCGCAATGCGGGCACCGTCACGCTCCGGCGCGAAATATGGACGCTCCCAGAACAAATTCCGGTGCCCGCGGCACAAACTTCAATCTATCCATTAGGCGCAGGCGAAACCATCGCATGGCGGCTGGAGGGATGACGCACGGGAAGCGCCAAGAAGCGCATAGGGTCCGGCTGGTGGAAATCTTGCCTGCAATCGCTTATGACAAAATGGTATTTGCAATCCTTTCAGCAGTACCTTTGTTTCCCTCTGACAATTCCGCTTTTAATCATGCGTACTGTTCTGTTGCGGCGTTTGCAGTTGATTTTGAGCGCCTGAAAGAAAAGCTGGAAATTTGGCAATCCTTCTTATAACTGAAAAAGACCTCATGGCGCTTTGAACGGTCAAACACCGGCTGAATATTCCAGAAAGTTGAGCGCGCTCACCCCTATCTGGGATGAGGTCATTGACCTGTACGAAGCTTCAAAAGAGTGTAGTCAGGTATCCAATTATCAGGTAGAACTGTGGAGTGCCCCCTTGGGACTGGACAACTTGGAGGAGATAAATTAATCCGCTTGCTGGGCCTTTAAAAGAGGAACAGCACAATGTCGGCAAGAGGAGCGTATCGGCGGCACCGTCCRCARTTCAAATTGCCGCGATGCACGGATATTCGCAACGGCAAGCTAGGCCGGCTTGAAGCGCGGCGTACTGACCAAATTTCGGCCAATCGCATTCCGCGACTGCCGCGGTTTATTGAAGAAGTCTACAACCCCAAGCGCTTACACTCAGCCCTAGGCTATGTATCGCCTAATCAATTTGAAGCAACACGCGCTCGGCAAGTGAGTCAATTTTCATAGCCCAAGCTGTCCAGCTCCAGGGGGCACTCCAATCTCCCTTCTAACGGATCAGTTTTGGATGCATTTCAACACCTTGATCAGAAATACAGGATATTTTTACATTTAAACCCTGTTTATCAAAAGATATATTTATTAATCAATTTCTATTTATGAAAAATTGAAACAACCACGGCATATAAGGATAGCGGCTATGTTAGCACCAACAGACCCAAACTTTTTAACGTCTAATTCCTCTATTTATGATTTTACGCGTGGAACAGCGAAAGAAGTCTTAGAGAATTTATTCCATAGGGATAATCATCACATTACAGACGCAACACGTGGTTATATTGATTCGATCATCAATGATCTAGAAGCTTGCGGCATGCTTAATGAAGATACTTTTAATCGCTTAGAGGGTAATATACTCAAATATGCAAGCGAAACAGGATATATAGATGAGGATAGCCAAGCGAATTACGGTCAAATCCCAGTTTACATGATTCAAGATTCAGCACACTACCAAAGCACATTAGATAATGTTGCGGATATATACGAAACAGATGAAGATGAAGACGGCCAATCTAATTACGACAAGAGCACGGCTTATGTGATTCAAAATATAAAACAATATAATCTTTTAAATATATTGGATAACGTTTTGGAATGTGATTTAAATGAAGCCGCAAGACTCATTCAAACCTTAGAGGAAAGCACAGCCTCAGTTAAGGAACTTCTGCCGGAAATTTTCAGAATTCCACCTGCTCCTGCATCTAGGGAGAAATCTGTTCGTCTTATTCGGTTTTTGCAATTGCCTGCTGCGGAGCAGATTGTCCAGGATCAGAATGCTCTTCTACAAGGGGGTGAAAATTACTTCATTCACTTTTCATTAATAAATCCAGCGTCACAACAAATACTTCAAGGTGTGCAGAATCGACCCAATTATCCGCTGTATCAAAATTTCCAAGGGACTTATCAAAACCTGCAAAATCAGCCGATTTATCAAAACTTCGCACGCAATCTAAGATCTGAAAGCAGTTCAACCCTTAACCAGCGTCATCAAGACTTACAAGCGCTTGGTACAGTTCTTCAGCAACTTGACCGCACGATCCAACAAACACCTTCCAATGCGAGTCAAATTGATGGATTATTTCATCGTGCTCTACAATTATGCCGCCATATACAACAATACTTAATGGGGCTTCTAAATAACCCTTATATAAGGCAATTTATTTCCACAACTCGTCCCGCACAACAATCCCGTGCGCAGCGCCCTTCATTCCTCCATCACAAGCTTCATAGCCCGCTTTACGCTCGGACGTCGGCACAGATAACGCAAGATTTCCAAAATAGATCATCTTCACCCGCCACTCAGGCATCCAGGACAATCCAGGCTTCCTCCGATCTTTATATCCAGCAAGGATCACAACAGCTTCGACAAGTCTTCCAAAGGTTTTGTAGCGCCTTTCTAAATCTTAGAAATAATATTCAGAAAGTCTATGAAGACTATCAACGAACCTTGCCGTATCGGCAATTGAATTCAATTCAGAATCTTCAACACTTGCAGCATATCGCCCCAAACACATCAACGATGACTTCACTAAACACTCAGACCATATCCGAGTCTTTCGAAGAAGATGTGAATACAAATAGAATTCGCAGCATCGCTAAATTTTTGACTGCCCTTTCCGAAGTTGAATCTCAAGGTAACAATTTATTAAGCTGGATTGATCTAAATATGATTGACATCATCAATCAGAGCGCTCGCTCTGGCTTTATATCCATTGCGGAGGCGCTTTTAAAGGCTGAGCGGATAGGCCGCGATGAATTTACCCAGATTATTTGGCACCCCAACGCAAACTGTAAAGAAAACTTCTATGAAATTTGTGAATCTTTGAGCAAGCAAGGCTTGATTGATGCTAATAAGTTAAAACTCTTTTCTGATCAAATGGCCCTTAATTTTGAAAATTTTGAGCGGGCGCTCGAGATTTTTCAAGATCTGAATTGTCTAAATCAGGAAACCATCCAACCCATTATCGAACTGGCCGATCCACAGACAGGTGAAGATACAGCGTATTTTGTGATTGACTTTATCGTCCGTTTGGAACAACATGAATTGTTTCATGACCCGGAAAAATCGCCTCAAAATATACTTGATCTATGCAAATACCATGCCGTCTTCGGTGCACTGAATAGTTCTGAAACAATTGATCTCCTCACCGATCACTCTGACAATCAGGCGCTATTTGATTTGCTGATTCAGCTCTGCAATGATCGATTCGGCGATGCATCGTTCGAACAAATTGCTGAGCAAGCGCATCTAATTGCTCAAGAAGCCAATCAATTTATTCGGAATAAAATTGAACAAATGGCCGAGAGCGGCACATCTGGTGAAGAACCGTCAGTACATCATTTCATTTGATCAATAAACCATAGAGCGGGATATCACCCCGCTCTATTACACCAAAGTCAATGCGATCCGCGCCAGCCGCGCCCCTTGCGCTTCAGCGAGCGTTTTTTCTTCCTCACTCAAACGTGAGGTTTCAAGACCGCCGGAACGCGCCCAATGCGTGGCGCCATAAGGCGTGCCGCCGGTTTGCGTAGCGCTTAGCGCGCTTTCGGTATACGGAATTCCTATGAGCATCAGGCCGTGATGAAAGAGCGGCAGCATCATCGACAATAGGGTGGTTTCCTGGCCGCCGTGCAAACTGCTGGTTGACGTAAACACGCATGCCGGTTTGCCGGCCAGCGCGCCGGAGAGCCATTGCGGCGCAGTCTGGTCGAAAAAATACTTCAGCGGCGCGGCCATATTGCCGAAGCGGGTCGGCGAGCCGAGCGCAAGCCCCGCGCAACTTTCAAGATCGTTCAGTTCAACATACGGCGGCCCGTCGGAGGGAATATCCGGCTGCGTCGCTTCGCAGACGGTTGAGATAGGCGGTGCGGTGCGGATGCGCGCCTGCGCGCCTGCCACACTGTCTACGCCGCGCGCAATCGCCAGTGCGAGTGCGCGCGTTGCGCCAGTGCGGCTATAGTACAAAACTAAAATATCTTTCATTGAGAATGGAAGGAATGAATTGTGAACAATGTCAAAAACGCCCCGTCAGAGCATTACGAAGAAGCGACGCAGTGCAAGCCGCTGAAAACCGAAGGTTTCGATAAAAATGCTCTGGCGCGTAAGTGCGTATCGTATTGTGCAACAGCATGGCGATTTGCACGTTTGATGATGCAGCGCAGCGGAGAAGATCGGGTGGCGCAAGTCGCCAGCAGTCTAACCTTTACGACCGTGTTATCGCTGGTGCCGCTGCTGACGGTGACTTTTGCACTCTTCACCGCTTTTCCGATTTTCGGCTCATTTGAGCGCGCCTTGCAGGATTTTTTGACCGATCAGTTGATGCCGGAACAGGTCAATGTACAGATTTTCGCGGCTTTGAACGCCTTTTCAGCGCGTGCGAAAAGCTTAACCGCGGCAGGTTTAATTTCGCTCGGCATCACGTCGATTACGACGATGATAACCATCGAATCGGTATTCAATCAAATCTGGCGCGTGCGCAGGCCGCGTCCGCTCGCGCAGCGCATATTAGTGTACTGGGCGGCGCTAACATTAGGACCGCTGCTGGTTGGCGCCAGCCTATCGATTTCGTCTTGGCTGCTTGGACAAACATTAGCGGTGCGCATTGTGCCGCCTTTTGTCCGTTGGCTGCTTGCGGGCATTACGCTGCCTCTTTCCGCGCTCGCGTTCACAATGCTCTATATCTACTTGCCGAGTCATCGCGTTCGCTGGCGCGACGCGTGGCTCGGCGGCGCGCTCGCCGCGCTGGCATTTGAGCTCTTAAAGCGCGGCTTCGGTTTGTATATCCGCACCTTTCCAACCTACGCCGCGGTATACGGCGCATTCTCCGCGGTGCCGATCTTTCTGCTTTGGGTGTATTTAAGCTGGCTGGTGACGGTCAGCGGCGCAGTATTTACCTCAACGCTCGCGGCTTTTCGCACAGGCGCTAGCGTGCGCCCCCGTTTCGTTGGCAGAGATTTTCCGAATGCGCTGGCGATCTTGGCACGGCTTGCCGCCGCGCGCGCGGCGGGACGCGCCGGATGTTCAACTGCAATGTTGGCAGACGCGCTCAGCGGCGATACTGAAACGGCATGCACGTTACTCGCACGGCTCGAAGCGCAGAAGTGGGTAGCGCAACTACGCAGCGGCACGGCGGCTCAGCGCTGGGTATTGGTTGTCAATCCAGACCGTTTAACCCTAGCGGCCGTCTTTGACCACTTGGCGGTCAACCGTGCCGAACTGACGCATCGGCTCGAACGCGACAAAGCCTATATCGACGGGCCTGCGCTGCGCGCGGCGCTGCGCAATGATGCGCTAAATGTGCCGCTGGCGCGGTTGTTCAAGCACTGATTGCAAATAAGAGCGATCTCTATTTCAGCAATAACCGTAGATCGTGTACCCACGACTTAGGTGTTTGTCCATAACGCACATATAAACGCAGCTGTCCCTGTGGATCGAAGACGTAACTCGCCGCCGTATGTTCCATCTCATAATGATTAGATTTTGTGGCGAGCGTTTTGGCGTAATGCACATGAAAGTCCCGCGTCACCTTTTTCAATGCTTCAGGATCGTCGGCGCGTAGCGCAATAAAGTTTGATCCAAACGCGGTGATATAGCGTTCAAGCGCCTCCGGCGTATCGCGCTCTGGATCGACTGTGATAAACACAACCTGCACGCGCTTTGCATCTGGTCCCAGCCGCTGCAATACATTCGAGAGTTCGGCCAACGTAGTCGGACACACATCGGGACAATGCGTATAGCCAAAAAATAGAACGACCGCTTTCCCTTTGAACTCCGTCAACGTGCGCAGCCGGCCTTGCGTGTCTGGAAGTGCAAAATCACGGGCGTAACTGGGATTGCCCGTTAAATCAACATTCTGGAATGAGGGTTGCGCTTTTTTGCAGCCAGCGAGTAGGGCAACGGTGCAGAGCAGACTTGCGACCCAGCGGCAGCGGCGCGCCTGCATACGCGCTTTTCTAAAGACGGCCCTAAAATAATTGCACATAATGATCCACCAGCAACGCTGCAAACAGCAGCGCCAAATATACAATGGAGTAACGAAACAATTTATACGCGCGCGCATCGGAATATTGCCGCCACAGTTGCCACGCATAAACGATAAAAAGCACGCCGAGCGCACTTGCTGCAGTCAAATAAACGCCGCCACTCATACGAGATATGTATGGCAGTAGCGTCACGCCCAATAGAATCCAGCTATACAGCAGAATATGTAAGCGAGTGAATTTTTCGCCATGGGTCAGCGGCAGCATCGGCCAGCCGGCGCGCGCATAGTCGTTACGGCGATACAACGCGAGCGCCCAGAAATGCGGCGGCGTCCAGACAAAAATAATCAGCACTAAAACCCAAGCCTGTGCAGGCACATTTCCCGTGACGGCTGCCCAGCCAAGCGCGGGCGGCATTGCGCCGGCTGCGCCGCCAATCACAATATTTTGCGGCGTGGCCGGTTTCAGAATCAGGGTGTAAATCACAACATAGCCGAAAAAGGTCGCGAGCGTGAGCCCTAGCGTTAAGGCATTGGTCGAAGCGTAGAGGAGCCACGCGCCCAGCGCGCCGGTCAGCGCTGAAAAAACCATGATCTGCGCTGAATCCAATTCGCCGCGCGCGGACGGCCGCCAAGCCGTGCGGCGCATCCGCGCATCGATATGGCGCTCGACCCAGCAGTTAATCGCAAACGCCGCGCTTGCGAGCAGCCAGATGCCAAGCGCGCCTCCAAATAGAATGCGCCAAGGTACTGCGTTAGGCGTAGCTAGAAGCATGCCAATCACCGCGCAGAACACCGCGAGCTGCGCAACGCGCGGTTTGGTCAATGCGTAATATTGGCCTGCTATGCGCAGCATGCGTTTCATCAGGAAAGAAGGATGTGCAGCGCGATTCATCGTCACTTTATCTGGTTCGATGAAGATGTAGAAGAAGCAAGCGCGCGCGTTGCATGGGTTGGAGTGAATTGGACGTTTAGCATTACCATCAACAGAAGCAGCATCGCGCTGCCGGCGCTATGCAACCACGCCATCATCAGTGGCGATTTCAGCGCAATCGTCGATACGCCCGTTGCGAATTGCGCCATCAGCGCCAAAATCAGACCATTTGCTTTAGGCCGCAGCGCCTGAAAGCGGCGCAGGGCCAAACCGAGCCAGACAAAATACGCTATCACTATCCAAGCGAAAGTGCGATGCATCCAATGAATCGCGACGCGCGCATCGTGCATCAGATAAGTGCCCCGCGCCGTCCCGCCGAGTGCGCGCCATAGTTGAAAACCGTGTTTGAAATCCATCTGCGGCAGCCATGCGCCAAGACAGGTCGGAAAGTCCGGACAGGCGAGCGTAGCGTAGTTGGTACTGACCCAGCCGCCGAGCGCAATTTGCACAGCGAGCAATACCAGCCCAATGCGCGCGATCCAACGCCAGCGCTGCGCTTCTAATGGAATACGGTCTGTAGACGGCGTACATGCGGTTGCAAAACAGACCAGCGCGCCGAAGAGCATTAAGCCAAGCAGTAGATGGAGGGTGACAATCAACGGCTGCAATTTCAATGTCACCGTCCACGCGCCGAATGCGCCTTGCACGCCAATCAACGCGAGCAGTACAAACGGCCAAGCGAGCGAAGTGCGTCGTTGCCGGCGCTCCAACCATGCGATCCATGTAATGATAATCAGCAGCGCGCCCAGCGCCAGCGCTAAATAACGGTGGGTCATTTCAATCCACGCTTTCATCAGCGTCACCGGCCCGTCCGGCCAGAGCACTTGCGCCGCGCGGATGTCTTGATGCGCATGCAAAGGCGATGCCGTGCCATAACAGCCGGGCCAGTCCGGACAACCCAATCCGGCATCCGCCAGCCGCGTAAAGCTGCCAAATAGCACCAAATCAAGCGTTAGAAAAGCCGTGACCCAAACGAGTTTGCCGAATTTATCCGCGCCGCTGCGTAGCCAAATCCAAGCCAGAGGAACAAAGGCAATGGCCGCGCCGATGAAACCCAGTTGAAGAATAAACATTAGAGTCCTTTTAACCCGATCCTGACCACTTCAGTAAACGGGCCACATCTTTGCGAATCTTATTCGGCGCCAGATCGACTGGAAAACGCATCATTAAGTTGCCGTTCGGGTCAATCAAATAAATTGCGTCTGTGTATATTTGACCTACCCCCATTGGCAACCACTGAGCGAGCAAGGCACGCGCGGCGTTATCCGCGATCAAAAAGCGTGTGTCGCGGTACGCCTGTCGCACAACAGGCGGCACTGGCGCGGGGTCGGTGCGAATCCAGACAGTCATCACGCGCGTGCGCTCCTTGCCAAGCGCCGCGCGAATTTGCCGCATGGAATAGAGTTTTTTTACGCAATTCTGCGCGCACGCGCTCGCATCGACCGAGAGCATTAGCCATTTGCCGCGTAGCGTGCTGAGCCGCCGTTGCGATGTCTTGTTGTCTTTTTCTTCCCAAAGCGTTAAATCGAGCGGAATAGGCCGCTGCGGTTCAATCAATACGCCGGAGTTCACTGCGCCGCCGGCGGGTTTGAACACGTAATATGCTAAACAGGCGGCAACAACAGGCGCTGCGCACATCATGGCGATCCATACCAGCGTCCAGCGATTGCAACGCCCATTACCGTGCCGCACGATAGGCTCCATACAGTCCGCAGAGCGCAATTGCAGCGGCGATGCCCCACCACTGCACCATATAGCCGAGATTACGCGCGATGCCAGCGGTCACCGGCGGCCAATCTCGGATTAAGCCATCGCCCGTATCGCCGGTTTGCCAGATGACGAAAGGCTGCAATGGCAATCCGGTTTCTTTTTGATACGCAGCGATGTCCAGATTTTGCCGGATACGCAGATGCGGCGCCGAGCTGCCAGTGCCCAGCTCAAATGCGCGGCCCGCATCTGGACGCGCGACACCTTCAATCTCAATTTCACCCGCAGGCGTTTGATACGGAAAAATTTTGGTGCGCTGCGCAACATGACGCGGTAGCCAGCCGCGGTTAACCCACACATAAGAAGAACCGTGATCGAGCGCAAGCGCCATCAGAACGTAAAAACCGGGCTGATCATGATAGGAACGATTATCTAAATACACCACATACTCTGGCAGCCATCGGCCGCGCGCTTGAACCCGATGATACGCAATATCGCGCGCTGACTGCGGCGCGGCCGTCACTTGCACGGGCGCAGCATTCTGATATTGCAACAAGCGGGCTTCCAGCGCCGCTTTTTGATGCGCGCGCTCCCGTTGCCAAAAGCCGAGCGCAATGGCAATGAGGGTTGCAGCGCAGGTGATCAACGCGGGCCAGAAGCGGATTTTGAGCATAAAAGTATGTCTGAGCTCCTTAGCCTCAGAAAGGGTTAATGAGACAATAAGAGTGATATTTTTATACCATCGTACCTAAAATGTCTTTTCTGATTGCAACCGCTTTTATCCTGATCGGCGTCAGTCTGGCGTGCGCGTTGTACTTCATGATGCACGACCGGGGCGCGACGAAGCGGATGGTCTATTCGCTGATAACGCGGGTCGGTTTATCGATTGGGTTGTTCTTGTTTATCTTATTGGCGCACCGGTTGGGTTGGATGGAAAGTTCCGGAATTCATCTCTATACTCGTTAGAGCCAGTACACCACCACATACAACCCGAGCCACACCACATCGACAAAATGCCAGTACCAGGCGGCGCCTTCAAAGGCGAAATGATGATCCGGCCTGAAATGGCCGCGCGCCAGCCGCGCCAGCACAACGGTCAGCATCAAAGTCCCTAAAGTGACATGAAAGCCGTGGAAACCAGTCAACAGAAAAAAGAGCGAGCCGTAGACGCCCGAACTCAATTTCAGATTGAGTTCCCGATACGCGTGAATATATTCATAACCCTGCAGGAACAGAAAACAAACGCCCAGCAACACGGTGGCTGCAAGCCAAAAAATAGCGGAACGGCGATGATCATCGCGCAATGTGTGATGCGCGACCGTCAACGTCGCGCCGGAAGTCAGCAATAGCGCAGTATTGATTGTTGGAACTGGCCATGGCCCCATCGCCTTGAATGGCGCGGCCAGCTCTGCCGGTCCGCCGTTCGGCCAGATCGCGCTGAATTCCGGCCAAAGCAGCCTATGGTCAAGATCGGCGAGCATGGGGTTGACCACGGCGCGCGCATAAAACAAGGCGCCGAAAAAAGCGCCGAAAAACATGACCTCGGAAAAGATAAACCAGCTCATGCTCCAGCGGTATGACATATCGATGCGTTTGCTATAGAGTCCGCGCTCCGATTCTGAAATCGAATCGCCAAACCAGCGCCAGAGCACAAACGCCAAACCGGCAAAACCGAGACTGAAAAGAATCGGCGCCCAAGTTTGGCCATTGATCCAGCCTGCGAGTGAAAACATCATGCTGAGCAATGCCAGCGCCGCACGCGCTGGATGCCACGACATCGATGGCACAAAGTAATACGGACGATGTTCTGGGGCGTTCATCAGTACTTTTTATAACGAATCCCGTTTACTCGACGGTAGGCGGTTTTTCAAAGGTATGGAACGGCGCTGGACTGGGTATGGTCCATTCCAATCCCTGCGCGCCTTCCCAAGGTTTGGCAGGCGCCTTCTTGCCTTTGCCTAGATACACAGGCAGCGCGACGCACAACAGGAAATACAGTTGCATCAATCCAAAACCGAACGCGCCAATCGTTGCGATTTGGTTGAAGTCGGTAAATTGCGCCGGATAGTCGGCATAGCGGCGCGGCATGCCGGCCAGCCCCAGAAAATGCATCGGAAAGAAGCCGATATTGAATGAAATGATCGATCCCCAAAAGTGAATGCGGCCGCGCATTTCGTTATACATTCTGCCCGTCCACTTGGGAGACCAGTAATACCAGCCGGCAAAGAGCGCGAACAGCGAACCGGCAACTAATACGTAGTGAAAATGCGCGACAACGTAATAAGTGCCGTGCACCGCAACGTCGAGCGGCGCCATCGCCAGAATGAGTCCGGTGAAGCCGCCCATCGTAAAGACGAATATGAAGCCCACCGCGAACAGCATCGGCGTCTCAAAGCTCAGCGCGCCGCGCCACATGGTTGCAATCCAGTTGAAGACTTTGACGCCGGTCGGCACTGAAATCAACATCGTTGCATACATAAAGAACAGCTGGCTCGATACCGGCATGCCAGTGACGAACATATGATGCGCCCACACCATAAACGACAAAATCGCGATTGCCGCCACCGCGTATACCATTGAGCTATAACCAAACAGCGGTTTGCGCGAAAAAGCCGGTATCACCTGAGAGATGATGCCGAATGCGGGCAGAATCATGATATACACCTCGGGATGCCCGAAGAACCAGAAAATATGCTGGTACAGGATTGGATCTCCGCCGCCCGCCGCGTTGAAAAATGAAGTGCCGAAATGACGGTCGAACAGTAACATCGTGACCGCGCCGGCGAGCACCGGCATCACTGCCAATAACAGATAGGCAGTCACCAGCCAAGTCCACGCGAACATCGGCATTTTCATCAATGTCATGCCGGGCGCGCGCATATTCAAAATGGTGACGACGATATTGATCGCGCCCATGATCGATGATGCCCCCATGATATGGATCGCAAAAATTAGCAAATCCATCCCCGGCCCCATTTGGGTGGATAAAGGCGCGTACATTGTCCAGCCCGACGCCGCCGCCCCGCCCGGCGCGAAAAATGAAGCGCAGAGCAACAGCGCAGCGGGCGGCAACAGCCAGAAGCTAAAGTTGTTCATGCGCGCGAACGCCATATCGGATGCGCCGATCTGCAATGGCAACATCCAATTCGCAAAACCAACGAAGGCCGGCATGATCGCGCCGAAGACCATCACAATGCCGTGCATCGTCGTCAGTTGATTGAAAAACTCAGGCCGCATGATTTGCAAGCCTGGCTTGAATAGTTCCGTCCGAATCAGCAGCGCCATCACGCCGCCGATTAAAAGCATCACAAATGAAAAAAGTAGATAAAGCGTACCGATATCCTTATGGTTGGTCGCAAGCACCCAGCGCCGCCAGCCGCGCGGCGGCGCATGAGGGTCGTGCACGCTCGTATGACTGGGGCTTGGTACCGTGATTGCCGTCATTTCATCTCTCCCGATTTTTTAGAGCATTTTCTATCTAGCCGCTATGAGGCCCTATATGGGGGTCGGGCGGCCATCGCCCGCTCACTGAAGTGCTCTGGCGTGCAGATTCAATTCAACTGTTCTGATGAAAATTGTAGCGCGTTCGCGCCCACTTCAAACACAGCTTGCAAGAAACTGCAAGAAATGCTGATGAGTATCCAAAAACGCCATATTTAAGGAAGAGCAACTCTGATACGCTTCGCCTGCGATTTTTTAGATGGGCTTGGGTGAACAGGAGCAAGAATGAGTCAAACCGTAACCGGCGTTCTTCAGCTTGTGAAAGATGAGAACGTCAAATTTGTAGATTTACGTTTCACCGATACGCGCGGCAAAGAACAGCATATTTCCTTGCCGGCGGCTGCGTTAAATGAGGATAAATTTAAGCATGGACATACTTTCGACGGTTCTTCGATTAGCGGCTGGAAAAGCATTGAAGAATCCGATATGGTATTGCTGCCGGATCTAGACGCCGCCTATATCGATCCGTTCCATGAAGAAAGCACGCTCGTTTTGCGCTGCGACGTTTTTGAACCGGGCAGCGGGCACAGTTATGCGCGCGATCCGCGCTCTTTGGCGAAGCGCGCGGAAAAATATCTAACAGACAGCGACCTGGGCGATGCCGCTTATTTTGGCCCTGAACCGGAATTCTTCGTTTTCGATTCAGTGCGCTGGAATATGGATATGTCCGGTGTTTTCGTCAAAATCGACTCGGAAGAAGCCACGTGGTCGTCCGGAAAGCAATTTGAACAGGGGAATACCGGCCATCGCCCCAGCGTCAAAGGCGGTTATTTTCCCGTTGCGCCCGTGGATTCATTTCAGGACTTGCGCAGCGAAATTTGCCTGCTGCTGGAGCGGATCGGCGTGCCCGTCGAAGTGCATCATCATGAGGTTGCCGGATGCGGACAGAACGAAGTCGGCACAAAATTCTCCACTTTGACGCGGCGCGCGGACTGGACGCAAATTTTTAAATATGTGGTGCATAACGTCGCGCATCGCTATGGCAAAACGGCCACCTTTATGCCCAAGCCGGTCGCCGGCGATAACGGTTCGGGCATGCACGTCCATCAATCGGTATGGAAAGACGGCCGTAATCTCTTCGTGGGCGATAGCTATGCGGGTTTATCAGAATTCGCGCTGTACTATATCGGCGGCATTATCCGGCACGCGCGCGCGCTAAACGCGATTACAAATCCCTCGACCAATTCATACAAACGTCTGGTGCCGGGGTTTGAAGCGCCGGTCAAGCTCGCGTATTCAGCGCGCAACCGTTCCGCATCGATTCGGATTCCCTATGTGCCAAGCGCGCCAGCGCGCCGGATCGAAACGCGTTTTCCCGATCCAATGGCTAACCCGTATTTGGCGTTTTCCGCCCTATTGATGGCTGGACTCGATGGGGTGCAAAACAAAATTCATCCGGGAGAAGCGGCGGAAAAAAACCTGTATGAACTGTCTCCTGAAGAAGACCGCAAAATTATGACCGTATGT
Organism: Candidatus Glomeribacter gigasporarum; assembly: GCA_001684025.1. Classification (GTDB taxonomy): domain Bacteria; phylum Pseudomonadota; class Gammaproteobacteria; order Burkholderiales; family Burkholderiaceae; genus Glomeribacter; species Glomeribacter gigasporarum_A. The sequence continues at coordinate 16,716 of LXRJ01000018.1, forward strand.
TCGAGCCTCGAACAGGCGCTTGAATGCCTTGATCAGGACCGCGAATTTCTAATGCGCGGCGGCGTCTTTAATCACGATCTGATTGATGGTTATATTGAACTCAAAATGACGGAGGTCACGCGCCTTAGAGCGGCGCCCCATCCGGTTGAGTTTGAGATGTATTACTCGTTGTAAGAACCGGTTCACAATCTTGTGCGCCGTCCGACCCCGCATCACGGGCGGCGCTGCACACGCTCGCGTAATTCTTTGCCCGCCTTAAAATGCGGCGCGTATTTTTCAGGTATCTGAATTTGTTCGCCCGTTTTTGGATTACGTCCGGTTCGCGCTGGGTGGTGTTTTAAACTGAAACTTCCAAAGCCGCGAATCTCAACGCGCCTTCCTTGCGCGAGCGCGCCGGATATTGCTTCCAGCAGGACCTTGACCGCGCAATCCACATCCTTCAAAGAGAGTTGCGCAAACTTGCTGGCGAGCAATATAACAAGTTCAGATTGGTTCATTGGTTTGTCTTACCAATTTCGCCTTCAGAAGCGCGCCAAGATTCATCGTGCCGCGTGCCGCCGCACTCTCGGCTTCCTGTTTTTGAGCTGTATCCGTTTGCCGGCTCGCAGGCGTCTCTTTTGCCTTCATCGACAATTGAATCGCGCGCGCCTTGCGGTCGATCCCGATAATGACCGCATCGACGGTATCGCCTTCTTTCAGCGCCGCGCGCGCATCTGAGACGTCCGGCGCAATTTCCGATGCGCGCAGCGCCGCTTCCACATCATCCGCCAATATAATCACCGCGCTTTCCGCATCCACCGTTTTAACCGTTCCGCTCACGCGGGCGCCTTTATCGTGCATTTCCAGATAGGTATTAAACGGATCGCTTTCAAGCTGCTTGATCCCAAGCGAAATCCGCTCTTTATCCACGTCGATGGCAAGCACAATGGCTTCAACGGTCTCGCCCTTTTTGTACTTGCGTACCGCTTCTTCGCCCGATTCATGCCATGACAGATCGGACAAATGAACCAGCCCGTCGATACCGCCTTCAACGCCAATAAAGACGCCAAAATCGGTAATTGAACGGATCGGGCCGCTGACTTTATCGCCTTTCTTGAAATTGCGCGCGAACTCTTCCCATGGATTCGGTTTGCACTGTTTCATGCCTAAGCTAATCCGGCGGCGCTCTTCATCAATTTCGAGCACCGTGACCTCAACTTCCTGATCGAGCTGGACAGCTTTTCCAGGCGCAATGTTTTTATTCGTCCAGTTCATTTCGGAGACGTGCACAAGCCCTTCAATGCCCGGTTCAATCTCGACGAATGCGCCGTAATCAGTCATATTGGTGACTTTGCCGAATAACCGCGTGCCAGGCAGATAGCGCCGTGCAATCCCTTGCCAGGGATCGTCGCCTAATTGTTTCACGCCAAGCGAAACACGGCGTTTTTCAGGGTCGAATTTCAGTACTTTCGCCGTAATTTCTTGCCCAATTGAAAGCGCTTCGCTTGGATGCCGGACCCGGCGCCACGCGATATCGGTGATATGCAGCAGGCCGTCAATACCGCCCAAATCGACGAATGCGCCATAATCGGTAATGTTTTTGACCACGCCTTCGACAACCGCGCCCTCAGTCAGCGTCTCCAGCAGCTTCGCACGCTCTTCGCCTTGCGTCGCCTCAATCACAGCGCGCCGCGACAACACGACGTTATTGCGTCTGCGATCCAATTTGATGACGCGGAATTCGAGCGTTTTCCCTTCGTACGGCGTGGTGTCTTTTACCGGCCGCGTATCGATCAAAGAGCCTGGCAAGAAAGCGCGGATGCCATTGACCATTACGGTCAAGCCGCCTTTGACCTTGCCGGTAATCGTACCGGTAATCAACTCGTTTTCTTCAAGCGCTTTCTCAAGCGCAAGCCAGGAAGCGAGACGCTTGGCTTTGTCACGGGACAAAATGGTATCGCCGTAGCCGTTTTCTAGTGCGTCGATGGCAACCGAAACAAAATCCCCGACCTCAACTTCAAGTTCACCTTGATCGTTCAAAAATTCTTCGATTGAAATATAGGATTCGGATTTGAGGCCGGCATTGACCACGACAAAATGATGATCGATACGCACCACCTGAGCGGAGATCACTTCACCAATACGCATCTCTTGTTGGGTCAGCGAGGCTTCAAATAGAGCAGCGAAAGAGTCTTGATCGGAATCGGAAGATGAGGAAGAAAGAAGCTGGTCGGACATAAAAAAACAGAACGTTGCGCGACGGTTTGGATGAATATCGCCTATCGCGTGCGGGTTAAGGGTTAAAAATTAAGAATATTTAGCGCGTGCCCTGCCACCATTCAAGTATCATATTGACTGCCTGATTGATAGACAAATAAGACGTATCCAACGTTTTCGCCCCCGCAGCAGGCACAAGCGGCGCGACTGCACGGGTGGAGTCGCGCGCATCGCGTTCAGTTAAATCACGCAAAAGGGGAGCGATATTAGCAGCAAATCCTTTTGCGATCAATTGCTGATAGCGTCTTTGCGCACGTTGTTCGACGCTGGCTGTCAAAAAAATCTTCAAGCGGGCGTCTGGAAAAACGACCGTCCCCATATCCCGTCCATCCGCCACCAGTCCCGGCGGCATGCACAATGCGCGCTGCCGGGCAATCAGCGCCGCGCGCACCAAGGCATGTGCGGCGACGATGGATGCGTGTTGCCCCACCTCTTCGGTGCGGATTTCGTTTGACGCATCCACGCCTTCCAGCGACGTTTCGCCGTCCGTGCATGTCACCGCCAGCGTGCGCGCCAATTCCGCCAAATCTTCAACGCGGTCGGGCGCAATGCCGCGTCTTAAGCTCGCCAACGCAACCAATCGATACAGTGCGCCGCTATCCAGATAATGAAAGCCTAGCCGCGTAGCAAGCCGTTGTGCAACGGTTCCTTTCCCAGAAGCGGTGGGGCCGTCGATGGTTAATACGGGCAGCATCGGCATGGATTTGCCATAATCGTTCTATTCTTCCTTCGTATATTGATGTGTATGTCCGAGCAATCTACAGCGCTAGAAGGCCAAACGCTGCTGCTAGTTGATGGATCGAGCTACCTCTACCGCGCCTGGCATGCGCTGCCCGATCTGCGCGGCCCGAATGCCGAGCCGACTGGCGCACTGTATGGGTTTATCTCGATGCTGCGGCGGCTGCGCAAAGAATATCCGGCGCAGTATAGCGCGTGCGTATTCGACGCCAAAGGTAAAACCTTCCGAGAAGAATGGTATTCAAACTATAAAGCGCACCGGCCGGCGATGCCGGAAGAATTAGTACAGCAAATCGAGCCAATCCATGCCGCCGTGCGCGTGCTCGGCTGGCCGCTTTTAATGATCGATCAAGTCGAAGCGGACGATGTGATTGGGACGCTCGCGCACCGCGCTGAAGACGCCGGAATGAAAGTGATTGTCTCAACAGGCGACAAAGACTTGGCGCAACTGGTCACTGAACGCGTGACGTTGATCAATACGATGAGCAACGAGACGCTCGATAGCGACAGCGTGAAGGCGAAATTCGGCGTGCCGCCGGCATTGATCGTCGACTATTTAGCGTTGATCGGCGACCCGGTCGACAACATCCCTGGCGTTGCCAAATGCGGGCCGCTCACCGCGCGCCGCTGGCTGAATCAATACGGCTCGCTCGCTGGCGTCATCGAACATGCGTCCGAGATCAAGGGCGCGGTTGGCGAAACCCTGCGCCGCGCGCTCGATTTTCTCCCCACTGCGCGCAAACTCGTCACCGTGCGCACCGACTGCCCGCTCACGCCGCATGTCGAATCGATTCAGGCTTCGCTCGCCACGCGCGCCGAATCTCAAGCGGAATTGATCGAGCTGTACACGCGCTATGGCTTTAAAAGCGGGTTACGTGAACTGACGCCCACCGTTCGCGCGCCACGTCAATACGAAACAATTCTAAACTGGGAGCGCTTCGATGCGTGGCTTTCCAAAATAGAAGCCGCCGAATTGACCGCGCTCGATACCGAAACCACCTCACTCGATGCGCTCGTTGCGCAGCTGGTCGGCATTTCGTTTTCGGTCGAACCTGGATGCGCCGCGTATATTCCGCTTGCGCATCGCTGCCCAGACGGCTTGAACTATGAAGCCTTGGAGCGTTTTTCAGTGAGATTGCCCAAGGAGCGAGCGCGAAGACAGTATGAAGAATACGGCGAGCGCGAAGCGACACCGGGCAAGCCGTTGAAAAATGTTCTAGAGGCGCAATTGCCGCGTGATGAAGTGCTCACTCATCTTAAGCCCTGGCTGGAAAATCCAGCGCGTAAAAAAGTCGGCCAGCATATGAAGTACGACGAGCAAGTGCTCGCCAATTACGGCATCGCGTTGGCCGGCGTCGAACACGATACCTTGCTCGAATCGTATGTGCTTGAATCGCACCGCAATCACGATTTGGATAGCCTTGCACAACGGTTTTTAAACGTGAAACCGCTTCAGTACACAGATTTATGCGGCAAAGGCGCGGCGCAGATCGGCTTTGACGCTGTGCCGATTGGCAAGGCAACCGAATACGCAGCGGAAGATGCCGATCTCACCTTGCAGTTGCACCGCGCTTTATACCCGCGTTTGGCTGAAGAAAGCGGGCTTGAGCGCATTTACCGCGCAATTGAAATGCCCGTTTCCAGAGTCCTGTGCATCATCGAGCGCAACGGTGTGTTGATTGATATAGGGCGCCTCGCTCAGCAAAGTCGTGAACTGGGCGAACGTCTGGCGCAACTCGAAACGGAGACGCACCGGCTCGCGGGCGGGCCATTTAATTTGAATTCACCCAAGCAAATCAGCGCAATTCTGTTTGAACGCCTGAAGCTGCCGGTCATTAAAAAAACGCCCGGCGGCGCGCCTTCGACCAATGAAGAAGTGTTGCAAAAACTCGCCGAAGACTATCCGCTGCCGAAGCGGCTGCTCGAACATCGGATGCTATCGAAACTGAAATCGACTTACACCGACGCATTGCCGAAGCGGGTCAATCCGCGCACGCATCGCGTGCATACGCATTATGCGMAAGCCGTTGCGGTGACTGGACGGCTCGCGTCGAATGATCCGAATCTGCAAAATATTCCGATCCGCACGGTTGAAGGCCGCCGCATCCGCGAAGCGTTTATCGCGCCGCCCGATTGCCGCCTCGTGGCGGCGGATTATTCGCAAATCGAATTGCGCATCATGGCCCACTTGTCCGGCGATGAACAACTGTTGAGTGCGTTTGCGCGCGGCGCAGACATTCATCGCGCGACCGCCGCCGAGATTTTTGGCGTCCCGTTGCAAGAAGTCTCAGACACTCAGCGGCGGATCGCCAAAACAATCAATTTCGGCTTGATCTACGGCATGAGCGCGTTTGGACTCGCGGCAAACCTCGGCATTCCGCGCGAAGCCGCGCAACTCTATATCGACCGCTATTTCGCCCGTCATCCGGGCGTTGCACGGTATATGGAGGAAACGCGCGCGCGCGCGAAGCGGCTTGGTTATGTCGAAACGGTGTTCGGGCGGCGCTTATGGTCGCCTGAAATTAACGGTGGCAGCGGACCGCGGCGCGCGGCCGCCGAGCGCGCTGCGATCAATGCGCCGATGCAAGGCAGCGCCGCCGATTTGATCAAATTGGCGATGATTGCGGTGCAGCAATGGCTCAATACGTCTTTACGGCGCACCAAAATGATCATGCAGGTGCACGACGAATTGGTCTTTGAAGTGCCTGACGCTGAATTGGATGAAATACAGATGCGCTTACCAGAGTTAATGGGCGGCGTCGCGTCATTGCGCGTGCCGCTCGTGGTTGAAATCGGCGCCGGTCAAAATTGGGAAGAAGCACATTAGACTGTCTTCAGAATAAGACAAGGGCTGCCGTGATAAAATTTGCAGTTAGGAGAATTGATCTATGGCGCTCGCAGTTGCATTTGATACGCACAAATTTGTCCGCAAGCTTAAAGGCGCTGGCTTCAATGACCAGCAAGCAGAAGCTTTAACTGATGCTGTGCAGGAAGCGCAGACATCTTCAGACGTTGCGACCAAGCAGGATATCGCTGATGTACGCCGTGACATGAAGCAACACATTGCTGATGTGCTCCGCGAAATCAGTGATTTGCGCAAAGATACCAAGCAAGACATTGAAGAGGTACGCCGCGAAATCAGTGATTTGCGCAAAGATACCAAGCAAGACGTTGAAGAGGTACGCCGCGAAATCAGTGATTTGCGCAAGGGCATGGATGCCAAGTACGAATCTCTGCGCAAGGGCATGGATGCCAAGTACGAATCTCTGCGCAAGGATATCGATACCAAATTAGCAAACATGAAATTTGAATTGCTCAGATGGTTCTTTGCGATAGCGCTTGCACAAACAGGGCTATTGGTCAGCCTGAAGCTATTTCTCTAAACTGCAAGGGGCCGAAGCATGCTATGAGTCGGCGGCCGAGACTCATCGCATGCGAACAACCTTCCGCGTTTTAAACAAACTCTATTCCCGCCAATCTTTGGAATTCTTTCTGGAATAGTTTTTCTTTGAGTGTTATTTGATCTATAAGCGTTTGGCGATATCCAATCAGCTTATCTTTTAAGGATGGATCGTCCGAATCAAAAACCCGATACGCGCTCGAACTTTCATGAAGCTCAGCGCCGCAATCGACCAGCAATTTTAAAATCTTGTTCAAAAAATTCTTAAGCGGTGTTTTGCTTTCCCCGCGCTCGACCTTTTCCTTGAAAATTGCGCAGGCGTGCGCAAAAGGCGTATTGCCTGGCAATTCAAAATTTACGACCGCCGCTGCTTTTGGACCGGCCGATTTTAAATCCTTGAAGATATCGAAGAGAGAATGTTTTGCATGCGAATTCAGGTCGCTGGACTGGTACGAAAGAAGTGCGTCATCCAACTCTCTTGCCGCTTTTTCTTTCACATCCCGCACGAATTGCTCAATATGATCCGCCTCTAGCGTGAATTCCGCCACTAATGTTTCTTTAATACGCTGGGTTTTCGTATCTATGGCTTGTGCGCCTTCAAACGGTTCCAGCGCCTTCAAAAAAGTCGGGCTGATCATTCGGGCCTGATTCCGAACCAGGAAAGCATACATTTGTTCACAGTTTTCAGGCTGATGCTTTTTCATCAGCAAACAAAAATGCAGAGGCGACATAAGGCTTTCCGGGCTGACATATTGAACATCTGCGCCATGGTCTATCAGCCGTTGCATTTTTTCAAATGAGCCCATCACTAACGCCTGGGGCATCGTCATTATCAAAGGTGACCACCCGAATTTCTGAGTTGGAAGATCAATATTTTCAATATAAGGCAGCGCATACTCGACCGCAGCAATTGATGCATCCGCGCACAATCGATGGAAAAATGTGATTTCATCGATCACTTTAATATTTTTCAGGTGTTCCTCTATTTTTGGAAGTTGACTGGGGTCTTTATGAGAATCTACCGCTCGGTCCGCCTGATAAAAATAATTGTTGAAAAATTCTTTTTTTAAATGGTCGCCTTTGAATCCACAAATCTCCACATTAAATAGATTATTCATCCTATCGATATCTTTCTTCGATAAATCATCTCTTTCTCTCCGGTAATCAGGTCGTTGTCCAATTTTATGTAACAATTTCCTTCTCGCGCCAAACTCGTAAATCGCTTCTTCAAGTTTTTCAAGCAAGTTTTTTTACTTGGCTTGAATTGTGCACGCCGGTACAGGCGTAGAACAAATGGGGTGAAAGTCCCCTGACGCCAAT
>LXRJ01000110.1 GCA_001684025.1 Candidatus Glomeribacter gigasporarum
CAACCGCCGCGTTGAAGTCGAAATTGTTCAGGAGCCGTCGGCTCAACCCGCCGCTGGCACGCAACCACAGCCGTCTGCAACACAAAACACCCCTGAATAACCTTTAAGGCGTGTTTTCCCGCGCGCCAAAACGCAAATGCGTTTTGGCGCTTTTTTATTTTTCAAAAGCGATCAGCCGTAATTGTTCAGCAGAGAGTTCTATTATTGTCTTAGACAATCCCTATGACTGTTTTAGGCGATTCGATATAATTCCAGACTTTATTTACTGATGCTACACATAAAAGAGTTTTAATATGGTGACAATTCGCCTTGCGCGCGGCGGCGCAAAAAAACATCCGTTTTACAATATTGTGGTCGCTGATTCGCGCCACCGCCGCGATGGCCGCTTTGTTGAACGGATCGGCTTTTACAATCCCTTTGCACGCAAGAACGACTGTGCACTGCGCCTCGCGCAAGACCGCCTCGCCTATTGGCAAAGCACTGGAGCACAATTATCTGCAACAGTTGCACGTCTAGCGAAACAAGCGCGCAAAGCAACAGCCTCATCCGAGACCTGTACCTCTGAAATTAAGGATTGAAAACCATTTGGACACGCGCTGCCGTCTCATCGAGGTTGGGGTGATTACGGGTGCGTATGGCATACGCGGATGGGTTAAAGTGAAGCCTTATGCGGCGCGCCATTTAAGCGGCGACGCGCTCCTCACAGCTCGGCGCTGGCAATTGGTCAAAAGCAGCCCGCACCGCCCGACGCCGGATGCCGCCCGCGCAGTAGATCTGCGGACAGGTTCTCAGACGCGTTGGGTCACGGTATTGAATACAAAACCGTACCGCGGCGCTCTAATTGCGCAATTCGCTGAATGTACAGAACGCGAGGCCGCGCAGATGTTGAAAGGCTGGCGCGTTTCAATTCTCCATGCCGATTTCCCAGAATTGCCGGAAGACGAATATTACTGGGCAGACTTAATCGGGCTTCAGGTGATCAATACAGAAGGGGCGATGCTTGGCACTGTGCGTAATTTGCTCGATAATGGCGCGCATGCGGTGTTATGTGTCGAATGTGTCGAACCGCATGCGCCCAACGCAACCGGCGCGGCAAAAGCCCGTGAATCACTGATTCCATTTGTCAATGCTTATATCCTAAAGGTCGATTTAGCGCATCGTCGGATGATTGTGGATTGGCCGAGCGATTGGATGAATCAGAAAGAAGTAAACGCCTGAATCGCAAATGCAGCCATGCAACTGGATGTCATTACGCTCTTCCCAGAGATGTTTCGCGCGTTGATCGATTGGGGCGTCACCCGTCGCGCAGCGCAGCAACAGCGCTACTGTTTGCGGACTTGGAATCCGCGCGATTTCACCCAGGATCGTCATCGGACAGTGGATGACCGCCCTTATGGAGGCGGGCCTGGCATGGTGATGCAAGCGCCCCCGCTTGCCGCGGCGATACAAGCGGCAAAAAACGCACAAGCCGAAGCGGGCAACGTTGCTACGCGAATCATTTTGATGAGTCCTCAAGGCAAACCGCTGGCGCATACAGATGTTGTGCAACTGGCGTGTGAACCTGGGTGGATTGTGGTATGCGGACGTTATGAGGCCATCGATCAGCGTTTGATCGATGGTGCGATCACAGACGAAGTGAGTATCGGCGACTTTGTGGTGTCGGGCGGAGAGTTGCCGGCCATGATGTTGATAGACGCCGTGATCCGGCTGCTGCCAGGCGTACTGAATGATGCGCAATCGGCGCAGCAGGACAGTTTTAGCGATGGGCTGCTCGATTGTCCGCACTACACGCGCCCGCAGGAATACAATGGCATGCGTGTTCCTGAAGTCCTGCTTGGCGGACATCATGCGCATATCGAACAATGGCGGCGCAAACAGGCGCTCACCAATACGCAATTCAAACGGCCTGAACTCGTTAGAGCGGCGCGCGCACAAGGCCGCTTGACTCAAACGGACGAGGCTTGGCTAACGCAATTGAACAGGCGCTAACGGCTGTGTTTTAGGAGGATCAGAATGAATTTAATTGAAGAACTCGAACGGGAAGAAATAGCGCGTATCACAGGCGGAAAACCCATCCCAGACTTTACACCGGGCGATACCGTAGTGGTGAACGTCAATGTAGTCGAAGGAAACCGCAAACGTATTCAAGCGTATGAAGGTATTGTAATTGCGAAACGCAACCGCGGTCTAAATTCGTCGTTTATTGTCCGGAAAATCTCTTCGGGCGAGGGCGTTGAACGGACGTTTCAAACGTATTCGCCGCTTTTAGCGAGCATTGTTGTCAAGCGCCGGGGTGCCGTGCGCCGCGCGAAACTGTATTATTTGCGTCACCGCTCCGGCAAATCTGCACGCATTAAAGAAAAACTTGTTCTCAAGAATCGCGCGGCGGTGGCGTAGGGCAAGCGCCATTCAAAGCGGATGAACTGGAAGATGGCGCATATTTAGGGACATTTAGATGACTTTCTTATCTGTCTTGCTGGCCCTCATTTTTGAGCAGAAACACGCGTTACCGCTCGATAATCCTGTCACTCGACTGCTGCGCTATCATGCCCTGCGCATTCGGCAAACGCTCGATGTTGGTAAACCCAAATATGAGGTCATTGCCTGGTTCAGCGTCGCGCTGCCTTGGGCCCTTGCGACTGCGCTCATTTACATCGCGCTTTACCGGTTTCATTTTCTGCTTGCTTTCGCATGGAATATCACAGTTGTGTACTTCACGCTTGGCTTCAGGCAGTTCAGTCATCACTTCACTGATATTCACCACGCGTTAAATAATGACGATATTGGGCGTGCGCGCGAGGTTCTGCACGCATGGACCGGCATGGAGACCAGCGATATGCCAGCGTCTGAAATTATCCGTCACACCTTGGCGCATGCTGTGATTGCCGCGCACCGCCACGTATTCGGCGTTTTTTTCTGGTTCATGATGCCGCTTGGGCCTGCGGGCGTGGTCTTGTACCGGGTTGCGGCCACTCTAGCACATACATGGGGCGAACCTTCTCGCTCTTTATATGCACCGCGTAACGCGCCACCACCTGCCTCCGCCCCATTTTCGCGCTTCGCGCGCCAGGCGTTTTATTGGATTGATTGGCTCCCGGCCCGTTTAACTGCGTTTGGTTTTGCGATTGTGGGCAATTTTGAAGACGCGGTTCACGCATGGCGCACCCTCACCCAGCCTTGGCTTGCTGAGAATGATACGGTTTTGGTGACGGTCGGCGGCGGCGCGCTGGGCGCGCTGCTGACTGCACCGCATGTTGAACATCCAGGTATCGGGGCGCTCTCTACCGAGCAAGCATTCTTATCGCTGCTCGATGAAACGTATTCCCCGGCCGCACTGCAACGTGCGGTGGGCCTCGTCTGGCGCGCCATTATTCTATGGATGGTCGTGCTGTTGATGTTGACAAGTGCTGCTTGGCTTGGGTAAAAGGCATATCTGTTGGTGGATATTGGACTATGCAGTACCCGCTGCTTCATCCGGCCATTGTGCCAATCCGTCCGCTCGCCGCTTCGGGTCGGATAAAGTGCGCCGCCAGTGGCGCGCGCCGGGCATGCCGTGGTATAGGCCGGCAATATGACGGGTCATCGCGCTCAAAGGCGCGCCGCGCGCGCATTCGCGCGCATAATAGGCTTTGAGGATTGGAATCACATCCGTGCGTTGCGCCGCCGCCGCTTCGATCTGATAAAAACGGCGATCAATCCCAGCCAATAACCACGGGTTGTGATACGCCGCGCGGCCCAGCATGACGCCATCCACCTGTGCAAGATGATGTTCAAGCTGCGCAAGCGTCGTGACGCCGCCGTTGAGAATCACTTCAAGATTTGGAAAATCGCGCTTGAGCCGATACGCTACCTCGTAGCGCAGCGGCGGCGCATGCCGGTTTTCTTTTGGACTCAGGCCCCGCAATACAGCGTTACGGGCGTGCACGATAAAGCCTCTGTGTTTGCTGTCAAGCGGTTTGCGCCAGATTTTCCTGCCAAGGAGATCCACGCCGAACAACGCTATTCAAAATGGAAAGCAACTTGCGCAGTACAGCAATCAAAGCCACTTTTATAGGTTTTCCAGCCGTCCTCAGACGTTCATAAAACACCCTTAAATCCTTTTGCAACGTGCAGCCGACAAAGCCGCCATATACAGCACCCGCCGCAGCAGAGCTCTTCCACCCTGAATAAAGCGTTCGCCCTTATGTTTCCCACTGTCATGATTGAAAGGCGCAACCCCCACCAGGGCGGCTAGGGATTTATGATCACAGCGGCCCAGTTCCGGTAAAAAGGCGATGATGTGAGAAGCCGTTAGACTTCCGACACCAGAGACAGACGTTAACAAAGTCTGGGTCTTTTGAATGGCTTCTGTTTTGGGTTGCTTGCCGATGGTTTTTTCAATAGTAGCAATCTCCTTGTCCAGCCAGCGGATATGAGCCTTGAGCGAACGCTTGATAGCCGCATCAGAGCAATGTTCCAAGTGATTTTTGTCTCTCTGCTGGTCCTTGAGCAATTGCGCCCGTCGTTTAAGCAGTCTTCCCAATTGCTCTTGCTCATCAGACAAGAGGGGCTCATCCCCTTGAACTTTCATCGTTTCGCCATATTCCTGAATCAACTTGGCATCAATCTTGTCCGTTTTGGCTAGATATCCTTTACATTTGGCGAAATGCCTGATTTTCTTGGCATTAGCCAAATGGATAGGATATTCCGCTTTGCGCATGGCTAGCACTAAACCTCTTTCGTATCCACCGCTGGCTTCACAGACCACCGCGCTTAATGGGTTTCCTGCCCGAATAAACTGTTCCAGCGCCTTGATAAATCTTCTAAGCCCCTTGGCCGTATTCTCTATTTGCAAATGGTATCGCCCATCTGTACATCCAGCTTGTGTTTGCTGACATCTACTCCTATATAAGCTGTCATTGGATTAATCGTAAGCGTCCGGTTAAAAGCCTTGTATAAAAGCAGGCTTTAGATCATCAGAATAGGTGTCCAC
>LXRJ01000198.1 GCA_001684025.1 Candidatus Glomeribacter gigasporarum
GTTCCATAATTCCTGCTCGATGTCAGCCAGTTCTTCGCCCGCTGCACGCTGAGCAAGGTAATCGGTATACGGCTGTACGCTGTGGGGGGCGTAGGCGGATTCGAGGCGGGCAAAATCTGGTTGGTTCATCTCTGGCTCCGAAGGGAATATGAGCAAAGTTTATTTAATACTAAATAAAATGTCAATCATTAAATAAACTTTTTATTCTGTATTGAGCTAAAAAGATGTCTAACCAAATTTAGCGAGAGTTCTCAAACTTACAAAATGATGGTGAGCACTTCTAAGCCAGCGCGGTATAGCGCGAAGAGCATATCGATGGCGTTGTGTTTATTGAGGCCGATGGCGCTTATACTGAATCCGTGATTAGTACGCAGTTCGATTACCAGCCGAGCCGTAAACTGTTGAGGGCGGTTTTTCGTTCTCTGCCTGCCTATTTTTCGCCCGATACGCTCTATATTTGTTCAGGTCTGGAATGTTCTCTGATCCGCTATTCGAAGGTGCATTCTTTTCGCACATCTATACCTCCATAGTTATGGTTGTATACAGATGAACGAATTCAACAGGAAACGGGAGCGCTTAAGAAATAAGATACGGCCGCAGAACTCGAATAGGTGCGGCCCGCATTGATATGCGATTGTTTGAATTTAAAAGAGAAAAGAGACGGTACGAACGTACCTTGAGATAGATCTGTCATGTTAGCGCCGTGTTTGGCGACAATTACATTTGCCGGTTTTGAGGGCGGCCTGTTGATGTTCCCCGCCCTTTACATCCTGTTCTTCGGACTACTGGCGCTATCGGCGGCGTGGAGGTTGAAGGGGGTGGAGGGTTAAGCGCTGGTGAGAAAGACAACGGTCGAGATGGACTCGCTTTATTTGGATGGTATAGTAAAGGTGCATATAATCCTTTGGATTCATTTCAATCTGAGCCTTGACCTCCGCCGCACAGAGCATCGCCAGATCGGCTTCCGTGACTTCAGCCCCATCATCGGTGGCCCCCTGGATTTCATCCGTAACGCGAGCCAGAGAGCGACGCAGTGGATCATTCAGCGGAATAACACGGCCCCCACTTCACCATTTCCAGCGCTTCGGCGTATTCGGCGGATAGCTCAGCGCCGCGGGAGTGGAGAGGTTCAGTTTGTGAAGAATTCATTTCCCCAAGATAGCCTATAACCATTGAGCAACTCCTCCGTGACGGGAGCACGTACCTCGGCGAGAATGACTGAAACTGTAAGTACCGTCGCGGCACTTGGCCGAAGCGCCTGTTGGAGCTTTACTCGTTTTAGAATGTGCTGGAGAATGAACTTCTTCCCCGCGTTTATTGTGGTAGTGACCGCGCTCTACAAGTTGTGTTTCATCAAGCGCTTTCTGATGCTGTTTTGAAATAGCGCACGGGGAATGAAATAATGTTAAAAAAATTGAGAAAATTAAAATGATTAATTTCATCTCTACCTCAACTTTGATTATTGGGAGTTTTCCACTATTACGGCTTCAAGGGGGATTTCAAGAGAATCAACAATTGAATTAACAATTAACTCACGGGTGACTTTGGCCTCGCCAACTAAAATCGAGCCAACTATAGGTGGTGGTTCATTTGTCGGGTTTTTGTACAGAGAAGCCTTAGAGATAAAACAAAATGGGAACGGCCCGATGTTCATATCCTTGTTAACGCTGTAAATAGTCCTGTCTTGGTAGGACCCGTACCGCCTATCCCGCACCGTAAAATTTACCGGGCTTGATAAGTGAAATTTTTCCGTGTCAAATTTCCCGAATGGTCGTCGACAAATTTTTAGCGTTATTGTCGCTTTGTTTGGATGGCCTGCCAGTGTGGTGGGAATTGATCTATCCAAGTTGTGGAGCTGCTGTAAGTTATACGCGTCATCGTTGCTTATTGGCTCGCCATTCATGCGCTTATACTTTAATGAGAGATCAGAAAAGTGTTGCTTGACTAGCGATTCAACATTTATGATGGAAGGGGTCTTTCGTTTTGAATAGAAGATGATTGATGCCCCTGCTATCAACTGCCCTTTCTTTACTGTGAATTCACAGTAAGAGAATTTACCCGAGCCAGAACAATCATTCGGCGATATTGTTTGGTTGCCTATCACCATAGCTACCTTGATTGATGCTGCATCGCTAGGAATCCAGACAACGCTAACGTACTCAGCACCTTTCGGTTTCGGTGGACGTTTATCCTTTTTGCTGGGATTCACACCAAAGACGATGTTCATGGTTATGCCATACAGTTTTGTTTTTCCAACAGAAACGGATTTTGCTTCGCCATCGATGTAGCTTCGCTCGTTTTTTTT
>LXRJ01000210.1 GCA_001684025.1 Candidatus Glomeribacter gigasporarum
TTATATTACGAAAAAATTTCGCAAATTAGCACAAAAAATTTCAAAATATTTCGAAATATAATATTTTCAAAAAATTTTAATGAAAATTTTAAAATATTTTGAAATAAATTTCRCAATWTTGTATCCNRAAATAATTTYRAAATATTTYGAAATAATTAAAATTAATGAAGTATATTCTAAATRTAATAAAATATTACAGACWATATTACAGTATACAGAANTGATATTGATTTTTTTTACTAAGATTAAATTAAACGATTATAGATAATTTGAATTTATTATAATATATTCATTATAATTCAAATATATTCDAATATATTTGAATAAATTCAATATATTTAAATATATTYRAATHAATTCAAATATATTCGAATATATTYGGTTATTTCRATTTTTCAATCTATTTGAATTATTTCAAATATATTTGAATTATTAATATTCGTAATTTTTTCATTTTACTTAGATTTATTTTCATAAAATTTTATTTATTTTAATATATTTGACCTTTTTGTATAATATTAATATTTCGATTATTTTAAAATTATTATATTCTTAATAAATGTATCCCGCTTAACATTATTTATCATATATTTATATTTTATAGTTTTTTGAATCCAAAATTTTAGTAACATATTTTCAATAAATGATTCTTTTTTCGAATTTATCTGAATTTTTTCGAATTTTTGCAAAAATTTTAATTATTTTTAATTTTATTTGATATTCGTTTAGAGATTTTAATTTAAATTAGTCAATCTATTTTGAAATTTCTCTAAACRTTTCAAATATTTAAAAATTCATTATATTATTTTATAAATATTTYATTTAATTCGACTTCTATGCAATACACTAAGAATGATTATTAATTCGTTGAAAATTTCAACTACAATGAAAATAAAAGCTTAAAAATTTTGATTAAAAATTTCCTTTTATTCGCTTCTATAAAAGACTCCTTAAATATCAATTATTATATTAGTTCTATTATATTTAATATTGATTAYATAAAAATATAAAGTAAAAGTCAGAATAGTATTTACGTAAYAAWTGAATTATRCATAAAATGCATATTTATGCAAATCTATTYGAATAAATTAAAATTTTCCATAATTATCCAATATTCATTTCAACRCGRATTAATTTRACAATAAAATTTTTGCTAAACAMTAAAAATAGTTAATATATTAAACAGTGCTARAACAAA
The DNA here is from genome assembly GCA_001684025.1 of Candidatus Glomeribacter gigasporarum. Classification (GTDB taxonomy): domain Bacteria; phylum Pseudomonadota; class Gammaproteobacteria; order Burkholderiales; family Burkholderiaceae; genus Glomeribacter; species Glomeribacter gigasporarum_A. The sequence goes on from LXRJ01000210.1 coordinate 1,199, forward strand.
AAGAAAATTKTGAARCATTATTTAAATAATTATAGATTAGCCNNNAAANGAAGATCAAYATATTTGTATAAGACGTAYGTTTATCRAAAAAAATTAAACTRATATATTAAATATTGAGCGAAAGAATTCGAATAATTTTAAAATATTATTTATAAATAAAAGTAAAAAATGAAGGTTATTATGATAAAATATTAAAATAACTCGCATTAATGTGAACAAATAAATTAAAATAATTTAGATAATTCTAAAATATTCGAATATATTTAGGAAATGATTTAATAAAATAATATAATATACGATAAACTTTGAATACATTGAAACTTTAATTATATAGAAACTTTGATTACATAGAATAAAATGCTTCAGAGAAATCTTTAATTTAAAAAATTATAAATAAGTGAAGTTTTCTTTTACATCATTTTCGTAAACATTTTTTCAAATTCGCTATCTCATCAATCTTCACTTTTACAATTTACATAAACTTTTAAATCAATTCACCAACTTTCRAAATTTAGTATAATCTTTCTTACCGTATTCATCTTTCAYGCTTTCACTCTTTTYCTTACTTCTCTTATTTCATCYTTTACGCTTTCATTCTTTTCYTTACTTTTYTTATTTGCAATTTTACTTAATATAATTTACGCTCCTCTTTTAATTTTTCATTACTTTCGCAATTATTCGAATATTTCACGCTTTTACTCTTTTCTTTTACTTCTCTTATTTCATCTTTTACGCTTTCATTCTTTTYCTTACTTCTCTTATTTGCRATTTCAATTAATATAATTTAYRCTCCTCTTTTAATTTTTYATTACTTTYGCCATTATTYGAATATTATCAAATTTTCTYCYANTAAACTAAATCCTTAATAAAAATAAAATGCCTAAATATACTAAA
>LXRJ01000236.1 GCA_001684025.1 Candidatus Glomeribacter gigasporarum
GGCATTGCTTCTATGGCGGGCGGGAGGGGGGAGCCGTAAGGCTCGCCGGTGCCAACGTTCCGGTCTGTGAACCCTGTTCGGTCCGTCACCCCGTTTCACAGCGGGGTCGGAAAATAAACCGCAACGTTGGAGTTCATCATGCACCTTCTTCATTGGTACATCCATCATCCGGCGCTATTGGCGCGTAAATTTTGCCGCCGGAATTTGCGCGCCAGTATTCTATTTTTCTCGTATACAAAAATTGGCCCCGCACAGTGCACTAACACTATGCAGGGCCTAACCGCAATCCACCTACATCAGAGGTGAATCATGGCTAATTACGATTCTGCTACAGATACGAATGATTTTCTTCAAGAATCCGTCCTCACCCTCCAATCAATGCGCTTTATTTTAGACATTGCGCCGAAAGAATTTGCCTATGTCAGTAAAACCATCGACCTACTGCGAGCGCATCTGGAAGAGTTGATTGAAGAAGAAATGCTAGATCAGAAGCATCGGCTAAGGATGCTGATTTATTTCACTCGCCGTTGACTCAGAAGAATAGCGAAACACCAATGAGCGTAAAGTTTGACACGTCATTTATTTCCCCATTCTTTTAAATAATCGCTGATGTCAACACCACTTGCTAATCCACTTTCCCATGCCGATTCCGCTTGGAAATACGCGCTGGATGTGTATTTTCAAGAATTTATGCACTTTTTCTACGCCGATATCGCTGCCAAGATCGACTGGCAATCCGGCTATGAAATGCTCGACAAGGAACTATTAGCGCTAACATCAGAATCGATGGTCGGTAAAAGGCTAGTCGATCAATTGATTAAAGTCTTATCTAAAGAAGGACAAGCCTGTTTCGTGTTGCTACATATCGAAGTGCAAGGCGCATATGAAACGACGTTTGCACAACGCCTTTTCGAGTACTACTACAAACTCTATGATCGTTACCGCCTGCCGATTACAACGCTGGTTGTATTAGCTGACGATCGTCCTGCTTGGCATCCGAAAAACTACCAGATAGAAGGCTTGGGTTATACCGCACTGAATTTCCAGTTTTTAACGAATAAACTACTCGACTACCAAGGCAAAGAAGCGGCGCTATTAGAAATGGCAAATCCATTCGGAACGATGGTAGCGACCCATTTAGCCGCGTTAGCAACGCGCCCTGACGCCAACGCACGCTATGAGCAAAAATCCGTCTTAACACGTCGGCTATTCGACAAAGGGCTAAGCCGCGATGCCATCCAGAACTTCTACAAATTTATTGACTGGATACTCACCCTGCCTGAAGATTTAGCCGTTCGCTACAATGACGCTGTTCACCAGTTAGAAAAGGAACATGGTATGTATGATTATCCATTAACAACTGCTGAGCGTATCGGCATGAAGAAAGGGCTACAGCAAGGCGAATGTGCTTTACTGAGAGTCCAATTAGAAGATATTTTCGGAGAATTACCCGAACAATATCAGCGACAATTAGCCGAAGCAGACGCCGACACGTTGCTCAAGTGGGGCAGGCGTATTCGTAAAGCGCAAACGCTCGCCGATGTCTTTCAGAATCATTAAGGGGATCGTCTCAGAAAACGAATTGCAAAGTACGCTAAGCGTGCACTGAGGCCGGTACCCAGAGGTACAGCGTAGGGAATGTAGACACACCCAAGTTCTTTGCCACGTCCTTGGGCTGGACGTCGCTGGCCAGCAGCTTCTTGGCGAGCCTATCCGAAATTTTGTGTGTGGAGGTCATGTGATGATAAAGAGTAAAAGGACACTCCATG
>LXRJ01000272.1 GCA_001684025.1 Candidatus Glomeribacter gigasporarum
AATGTGTTTTGCGGACTCCATCGTCAGAAAGTAATCAATGCGTGTTTGGCCAATGCAGGCAAGCTCGCCTTTTTGGGCGAGCTTTGTGAAGTCTCGATCTTCTATTAAGCGTGCACGTTCGATCTGCGCCTTGATCCAGTTACTAAAATCTTTCTTGACTTCCAAAAACGCATGCAGTTCTCGCGCATTGACCGTTTGAACCTGCGCTTGGCCGATGAGCTGATGGCGGATGGAGATGAGCGTGTTCACGAGGCAGCCCTCCCAACATATGTATCCTGAAGCTCAGGAAATACGGGTTCAGGCAAAATCTCTGCGTCTTCTCCGAATACCCACTGAATGGCGCGCATTTCAAAGTTCTTGCGGAGCGTGATAAATTCACTGGCGCGCTTGTCAATCGTTTTGAATGCAGCCAGTACGTCAGGAAACTTGTCGGCAGGCATTTCTGTGGCGCGCGTTCCGCATATCGAACGGGCCAGTTTCCATGCCGCATGGCGTGCACTGGCTTCATAAGCAAAATAGAGGCTCCATTTGTTTACAAACCCTGCGAGTTCTACATATTGTTCGGAAGTGATGCGATTGGATGACGCTTTTTGATCGGTACGAAAATAGCCTTTGACTAATTGCCGCTGAACTTGCCAAGCCAAGTCATCCGTGAATGACTTGACCAGCATCAGGTAGCCGGTGACGGTAAGAAGAATTACAGAGGCTGGCGTGCTGTCATCTGAACGAGCTAAACCAACTCGACGAATTTCGTCGGGTTGCTCCAATAGATAAAAATCCTCGCTCTGAATGAGCTTGCCGCGATGTGTTCTAAAATTACGACCAGCCGTACCCTCTGGCCGCTGATGCGTCTTGTCCATCATCGCGAACGTGATGACGGGCTGATTGCGGTAAAAGATGATGGGAAGCTCAACGTTGTGCGGAAGATGCACAACGGGCGCGGATGCGTTTTGGACGGGAGATGTCATGGCAGAACTCCTAATCTGCGGTAGTAACCCCGCTACCCCTCTTGTCACGGAAAGGTGGCGGAACCGAACGGGGGTGACAAACCGGAGATTAGGAACCGGCCAGCCTTTCGGCTGCCCCATCCGGCCCGCCGTAGAAGCAATGCCAGATGTTTGACACAAAAAAAGCCGCTTCCAACGATTGAATTGGCGCGGCTTCTCTGCGCCTAATCTACTCAGGTTGTCACACCCGCTTGCTGATGTTTCAGCATTAAACACAATATAAGCCGCTTCATCAGAGGAAGTCAATAGCTGCCGTGATAGAATTCGGGGTAAGGAGAACTGATTTATGGCACTCGCTGCATTCGATACGCTTAAATTTGTTGACGAACTTGAGAA
>LXRJ01000331.1 GCA_001684025.1 Candidatus Glomeribacter gigasporarum
AGGCGGGGCGATGACGAAGGAAGAGCGGCGCAATGCGCAGTATGAATGGATCGCGAAGACGTGGGTAGCGCTTGTGGAGCACGGGAAGGTGGTGGTGTGATGAGCGGACGCGATCAAGCTCGTAACGCTTCCGGTGAAAGCGTTTTGAGCCAGTCTGATTTTTTTGTATCGACTCACTGACTCGTTATAGAGGAGGAATAAATGAGCATCATCCTGAGCGCACCCGATCTGGATTATTCCGGCATGAAGGAGATCGGCCGAGTCACGATTCAAGACGGTCGTGATCGAATCTGGATTCAAGTCGATGGGTTTGAATTCGACGACCTTCCCACGTGCCGCATGAAAGCGGCGCGCGTCATTGCCTGGGCGCGCGATCTGCTCTCAGCGCAGCTTGAAGCGGAACGGGTCGCGCCTGGCGGAGACGTCGGGTGCTGCATCGGGCTGGATCAAGAAGCGTTAGAGGAAGAGATGAAGGGGAAAGCGGAGGATTGAACGCAACGGTACTGTTCTATTTCCAAATTCGGGCGATTTTGGAAATGACTGCCTCTTTCATTTCCAGTTCAGAACGCGCGCTCTTTAATGACGGATGAATAAAAGCGATTTTGCTATTCCCKCYTGGSTCGACGAYGAGCTKCAGAACTGGGCGCGGTGGAAGTGGAGTTTGATATACAGGGCAGGGCCKCGGGCTGCACTAGATCCTGTYTCCCGTCTGTACCGCGCACCGGATTGGRGTGACGAAGAGCNCCTGCGCCCGCCGAATGAGCCACATGCGCAGATCGTCGAGCAGGCTGTCTGTGAACGGATGGCCTGGCCGGAGGAAAGAAGGGTCATCCACGCCGAATATGTGCGTCCCTGGAACCGTGAGCGTCAGCAATATGGCCGCACCGGCGCGGCGCGCTCCTTACAGATGTCCTTGAATTCTTACGAAACGCTCTTACGTAGCGCTTGTCTTAAGGTGGAGCAGGCGTTTGGCCAATGAAATATGCGCGGGAGATTATC
>LXRJ01000379.1 GCA_001684025.1 Candidatus Glomeribacter gigasporarum
ATTGCTCTGGTGACAGAGATAGGTGAAGCGCACCTTGCAAAAGAGACCGCCGCGCAGAAAATGAAAACGGCGTAACGGGATCGGGGTCGGGGTCGGGAAACCGCCCCCCCCTTTTCATGGGGCGCCAACAGGCCCTACGTTTCTTGCAGCCGATCCGCAAAAACGCCGAGCGATCCCTTCCGCCGCCGATTCCCAAAGCCCCCATCTTCACGCGCGGTCTTGGCCGCGTGGCACGGCACGCACAAGGGCTGCAGGTTGGCGCGGTCGTTGTTGCGGGCATTCCCGTCGATGTGATCCACAACCGTCGCCATCACGACGCGCCCTTGCCGCCCACAGGCTGCGCACAGCGGCGTTTCACGCAGCACCTGGGCGCGCAATTGCCGCCAGGCCAACCCCTGCAACGGGAGGGCGCGCTTGGCGTGGCGTTGCCGAGCACGCGTGGCGCTGTCCCATTGGCGGAGATCGGTGTGGTGCTGCGGGCAATACCCTGGCGCTTCAACAAGCGCAGCACATCCTGGATGGCRGCACGGCGTGGGGGCRGCGCGRGGCACGTCAAATYYTCCTTAAATTTTNCGGCTTCGATGCAACAAACCGCTTGGCTTTCGGGGCAAACAGCGCGKTMATNTCMGNGYTYYKMAWMMCCTTNTCMAMWGGAGRAYATYATGKMAMACGMAACMMYCCTTTCCATCCCCGACGCCCGGAACAAAGCCGRCGGCTTTTGGGGCACGATCAGCCCCCATGCCGATGCGGCCACCGCTTGGCAACAGGTCTTCTCGAC
>LXRJ01000138.1 GCA_001684025.1 Candidatus Glomeribacter gigasporarum
GATATTAGGGCATGCGACCGTGAGCGCCATCGCCGGTACGAAGCGGCTGCCGAAGTATGACTTTGAAGTTTGATCAAGCGGCCAATGGTGTTAATTCAACCTGAAAGTGCAATCCATCTTGGTTCAGTCTTTCCTGAAGGGCTAAGCGAACAAACTGTTCGGGAGAGTATCCAAGTTTTTCTGCGTAGGCCGCGGCCAGTTTTGGACCCGGACATTTCCGGTGATGCTCAAGGTCACATAGGTATTGTTTACTGATGCTGAGCTTTTGCGCGAATGCGGTCACGGTCATCTCTTCAGCTTGACGGATTGCCGCAAGTAGATGACCGAGCCTCAGTGGCGCGCCTGTGATTTTCTCAAGCGCATTGAGCGAGCGTTGTGTCATTTGGCTTTTAATAGTCATGCTTGTTGACCTCAATGATTTTAATACATTGGATGTGCTGATGTTCATCCATCATGTAAATCGCGCGATAAGCGCGGCTCAGGCGAATGGAGCGTTGTCCCTGCCGTTCACCTTTTAAAGGTTCATCGTGATAGCCTGGAATTTTGCGCACGGCCATCAGGCCGCGATGCCCGACGTCATCTATCCACGCCTGAAGCTTGATTGCAATGTAGAGCGGTGCTTTCTTCAAGTCCTTGAACGCTTGGCGTGACAGTCTGACATCAAAGATATCTTTCATTCTGATGAGCGTACGCTAAATAAGCGTACATCACAAGGCAAGGACACTCTTCTTCTATGTTTGAAGCCTACAAGATTGGCATCCGGATCAGCCTGATCAACCACGCGGCCTCCGGCTTGTTGGGACTCTCGCGTCAGTTCATGCAGGCGGAACAGGGCGCGCGGAAGTTGGAGATGCGCTTACTTTCCATCAAGCAAAAAGCGCTCAAAGGGGGGCTGATGTCCGGCATCGGCGCGGCTGGACTCTCTTTATTTAAAGGGCCGCTGGAAGAGGCGCGCAAATACGAAACCGAGCTGGCCCGTTTCAAACTGTTCGGACTGGGAGACAACGCGCAGCGCGAAGCGGATCGCTTTGCCAAAAGTACACAGGTCATCGGCGCGAGCACTCGCGACATGTTGCGCTATTTTAACGAAGCGCAGGGGGTTTTCAGGGAATCCGGCTTATCGATACTGGACGAGCAGTTGGCGGGCGCAAAATTAGCCGCGCCGGTATTGGCCAAGATTCAATTCGCCACGCAAGCGCTAGACGAACACCTGAAGCAGAAGACGCGCGCGTCTTCGATGGACATGCTGCGCTTGATCGAAATGAGCGGCGGCCTGAATTCCCCTGAGCGGTTTAATCAACTCGCCAACGCGGGCTTCAAGGCCATGATGTCCAGCGGCGGCACTGTCGACTGGTCGCAGTATCGCCAGTTTATGGCGCGTGCGGGCGTGGCCGCGCAGAATATGGACACCGTGGCCTTATTCGCCAAGATGGAGCCAGTGATCAGCGAATTAAAAGGCGCGACGGCGGGCTTTGCGCTGCGCACCGCCTATAACCGGCTCAACGCGATTATCCGCATTCCCAATCAGGTCGCGCATGAACTGGTGCGTTCCGGCATTTGGGATGCATCCAAGGTCGTCTTCAACGCGCGTGGAGGGATTAAAAGGTTCAAAGGCCAGGACGGCCCGCTGATCGATGCGGCGCTGTTCAGCACTGATCCGATCTCGTTCTACGAGCGCAAAATCAAGCCGATGTATGCGCGCATGGGCTTGTCTTCGCCGGCGCAGATTGCGCGTCAAAACGCGATGCTGTTCGGCTCCACCGGCGGGGCGATGTTTTCCTTGATCGACAGGCAGTTGCCGGTGATTCATAAGTCCGTTAAAGCCTATCAAAAGGCGCACGGCATCGATGCGGCGGTGATTGATGCAAAGGGCACGCTCGGCGGACAAAAGCAGGATCTGCATGCGAACTGGGAGAAATTCCTGAATGAAGTTGGAACGGCCGTGTTACCGTTGGCAACGCTCGGTATCAAGGGACTCAACGCTGCACTGCAAGGGTTAACGGACTGGGCGCGCAAGAACACCGGCGTCGCCAGAGGCTTAAGTCTCGCTTTCGCCGTGTTCTCGGGTGCGCTCGCCTTTCGCGGTACGGTGTTGTTACTGGCCGCCGCGTTCGATGTGCTCCGTCTGTCGATGTGGGGCGGATTGGGTGGAGTGGCCGGAAAAGGCGCTTCTGTATTGGCCAAAGCAGCCAAATCCAAACCGGCCCGCTTTGTGGCGAAACACCTGATCAAAGCACCGCTTACTTCCATTGCAAATAAGATCGGGTTATCGAAGTTATTCAGGGCCATCACAAGAAAAATTAACCTGTTGAGGCTATCCGGAGCCATTGTGGGCAAGAGCGGATTGTTTTCCAGCGCCATTGCGGCGATGGGCGCACAAAAACACGTCGTCTTGCTGGGTAAGAAAATGGGTCAGGGTTTTAGCAAAGCTGGCGCTGGATTGCGCGCCGCTGCCGCTGCTGTCCCGTGGCTAAAGCCCTTTCTGGCCTGGATAGGCCGCTGGGTGATGATCGGCTTGCGCGCGATTCCGATCATTGGCTGGGTCGTGATGGCGGTCACGCTTGGCGTCTGGCTGTTGCGCAATTGGAATGTGATCTGGAAAAAGGTGAAAGAGATTGGCGTATGGGCCGGCAAAATGATCGTCGGCGCATGGGTCTGGGTGAAAGAGAAGATCGGCCCGATCTGGACGGCGCTTAAAAATGCCTTGGGGCGCGCGCTCAAAACGTTCGTCTGGCGGGTTCTGGATCAATGGCAATTTCTGTTCAACGCCATTATTTCGTGCATTAATAAAATTCTCCCCAAAGCGCGGGAATTGAACCGCTTGACGTTTGCGGATCGTTACCGCAAACGTCATTTGCCGGACAAGGAGAGCCGGTATATTGCAACGTCGCATTACGCGATTCAAATTACCCCGGCGCCGATCATTTGGAATAACCGTAAAATCGCCGAGGTGGTGTTCCGGGGTGCTGGTAAAAACGCCGCCATCGTCACCAGCGCGACCGGCACGCGCTACGACCTCTCGCTCGGCGCGCCGCCTCCGGCGCTGAACGCCGCATGGTAAGCGCATGAATACAAATACGCACTTTACGCTCGGCGATGTAACGTTCCGAGACGCTGAAATCCCTGAAAAAATCCAGATCGGCGGCGAACAAAAACTCGCCGTGCATGTCCTGGTCGGCGGGCGGAAGGTCGTCGATGCGCTGGGGCGGATTGAGGCGCGGCTGGAATGGTCGGGCGGGTTGCTTGGGCCGAATGCGCGCGCGCGTTTTCGGCAACTGGATGCGCTGCGCGTCGCGGGTCGGCCGGTCATATTGGCGTGGGGCGAATCCGCCTATCGGGTGGTGATTCAGTCGTGCGTCGCCGATTATGCGCGCGAGTCGCAGATGCGCTATCGCCTCGTGTGCGAAGTGCTGGAAGATCAGTCCGCAACGGCGGCGGCCACCGGGGCGGCGGAATCGATGGAAGACGCGCTCAATGAAGACTGCCGGTCTGCCCGCACTGAGGCGTTGAGCGTGGACGATACGCCGCTGACGGC
>LXRJ01000170.1 GCA_001684025.1 Candidatus Glomeribacter gigasporarum
GGGTGCGCCGAGAGGCACGATAAAAGCCAGATTGAGCGCGCTGGTCCAGGATGGGTTTCTCAAGCGGCAGGGTAAGGCGAGAGCCTCTTGGTATACGCTCAGCTGATGAAGCCGTGCAAAATATAGAATGCAATTTCACCTCAAGAACATTCGTCAAGGATTCAGCTGTGCGGAAATTTCCGTGGGGCCGCATTGTTGTGCTGATTGAACAGGCCAAAGACCCCGCAGCCCGCCCACGGGTATGCGGCTAACGCTGTCTAAAACGGCATCTCCCGTAACGTTCTGGTGGCGCAATTGAGCAAGGCCACTATGCCAGATAGGAGAAACAGGCTGTTTCCCAATTTATGGCTCGTATTCCAGATCAATGATATGTGCAGATACCGCCGTTGCAGTGGTTGTATGATGAAACGCTGCAAGATGCGCCGCGCGATTTAAAACAAGCGAAGAAATGGTTGACGCAGGCGGGCTATCCGAATGGCTTTACCCTTTCGCTTTGGGCGATGCCGGTACAAAGGCCTTATAATCCAAACGCTCGCTTAATGGCGGAGATGATTCAAACGGATTGGACAAAGATTGGCGTCACAGCAAAAATTGTTTCCTATGAATGGAACAAATATTTGAAAGAAGGATTTAATGGGAAGCATGATGCCATGCTGATCGGCATGAGTGGTGTCGTTGATCCTGACAATTGGCTCGGTTTAGTGAGTTGCCGCGCACTGCGCAGCAGCAATTTTTCAAAATGGTGTTACAAGCCGTTTGACGACTTGATCCAACGCGCCTCGCAAATGACCGATAGCACTGAACGCACCCGCCTCTATCTTCAGGCGCAGAAAATTTTCAAACAAGAACAGCCGTTCACGTCAATCGCTTATGCGACCGATTATCAGCCAGTTAACAAAAATGTTTTAGACTTCAAAATTAACCCGCTCGGCACAACGGTTTTCTATGGAGTCGGTTTAAAGCAATAGCGTCATTAAATAAGCTGCTGAATCCACGCGCCCATATCCGAAAGCTCCTGCGCGCAAATGCTATGCGCCATTGGATAGCGATGGAAGTCCACCGCGTATCCCAACGCTTGCAGCCGATCCCTCGACCATTCTCCCATCTCCAAAGATACCACCGTATCCTGATCGCCATGGGCCATGAAAATAGGGAGGCTCCGATTAGCCGCACCAGCCTCTGCGGCCAATTGCTTCGCTACAGGTAAATACGTGGAGAGCGCCAGAATGCCTCCCAAACGACGGGCATAACGCAGACCCGTATACAGCGCCAAAGCCCCGCCTTGAGAAAAACCACACAGCAGAATGCGTTCGGATGAAATACCTCTATCCTGTTCGCACTGAATCAGGCGCTCGATACTTTGGACCGCCACACGCAGTCCCGTCTCGTCTTCCGGGCTGCCAAAGTCCAAGCCGTGAATATCGTACCAGGCGCGCATCGAAACGCCGCCATGCAAACTGACGGGACGGATAGGGGCATCGGGAAAGAGCCAGCGGATCGGTTGTTTGACGGCTAAATCGCGGGCTAAACTGGCTAAATTACGTCCGTCTGCGCCGAGACCGTGTAGGGTGATGATGTGGAACTGTGCGGGGGTGTCCGGCTCGGTTTCGATCTCGATGCAGGGTAGATATTCCGTGTGGCGCATAGAGATGTATTCAGGGTTCAGAACTATACCCTACTGACTGTCTGGAAGGTGCGTGGCTCACTCGGCACGGATCCACGTGCGACGACGTGCGAAAGCGCGCTTCAAAGCGGATACAGGTTCTGGCGGCGACAGTAATGCCCGTGCAAAACATTCCTGATCAGTCAATGACAACCGGACAACTTCCGCCTGCTCAATCACCCGAAGCGCGGCTTCCGGCGCGGCGGTGACTACGAAGTCAATCGGCGCGCTCCTTAAGTCCGAGTCGTTCTCATGCGTCTGAGCGCTGCTCTGCTGCCCCAACGGACGCATCTTATAGAAACACATCCGTGTGTACATGGCTCTGTACACGACAAAAATATCAGCTTGCATAAGCTGGTTGCGGGTCTGCCCCCGCTAACACCTGCACGCACTGGCTGAACTGCACAGCTATCCAGCGAAAAGGGCTGATGGTCTCACGCAGAAAATCCAATCCATAGCGGAAAAACGTGTACTGCGGCCGGCTGCCTTCTGGGAACTGTTTGCTGAGAATGGGTTTGGCTTGGGCGCGCCACTCGCCCACCTTATGGGCCCACACGAAGCCAACGGCCAGCAGTGCGGTCAACTTGGTCATTCGTTCGGGACAGGTGATGTGAGTGTCCTCAAAGCGGAAGCCACGGCCTTTAAGGCTCTGAAACAGGTTCTCGATTTCCCAGCGGCGCTTGTAGAAGGACAGCGCATTGTGCGCAGACCGGTTCGTCGCAACGATTAAAAGTTCTCCCTGTTCAGCGCGGGAGGCGGCAAGGTTCACAGAGACATTTTGGTTGAATATTTTCACGGCCTTTGGAAGCATCATGGACTCGTTCTGGCCCAACTGCCTGAACAGTTGTGTGGCAGCCAAGTCGCGTGTTCCGCGTGTACGGGTAAAGGTATTGCCCTTGATGCGGATGTAAAAGGGAATCTGCTCTGCAGCCAGCCACTGCAAAAGATAGCCGTTTGGAAATTCCCGATCGCCGAGAATACCTGCGATGCGATCGGTGCCGAAGGTATCCAGAAACTTCTGGATCAAAGCCTGCTGCTCCTCATGATTGGAACTTCCGCCCTTGGGGAGCACGCTCCAGAACAGCGGAATCGCCAGGAATCAGCGCATACATTCTATCTAGTTCCTAAATGTTCTGTAAATGCTTATCTATAAAGGATT
>LXRJ01000233.1 GCA_001684025.1 Candidatus Glomeribacter gigasporarum
AATGGCCTCCSCCTGCCGTTATCGGCAGACTGAGGGCCAGGATGAGCTTGAGGGACAGCGCAATCAGCAGCGTAGTCAGCACAAGGCGCTCGCTGCAGATCTGAAACAGGTTCTTAAAGATAGGAAGATTGAACTGAGAACGCACGCTATTTATCCAGCAAATGCGTCAGGCGCATCCGCGGGCCGCGGCGTATCCCCGCTGCGCTCCAGCCAGCCGCCGCCGAGTGCGCGATAGAGGTCAATCAGATTCGTCAGTCTTGCAAGACGCGCCGCAATCAACGCTTGTTGCGCGGTATACAAATCGGTCTGCGCGGCCAACACCCGCGCGTAACTGTCGATACCGTTCTGGTAACGCAACGCCGAGAGTTCAAGCCGCCGCCGCTGCGCCGCGACCGTCTGCTCGAGCGCAGCGATGTGTTGCCTATCCGTTGCGCGCGCGGCGAGCGCGTCCGCGACTTCACGAAAGGCGGTTTGAATCGTCTTTTCATAGTGCGCAATCGCTATTTCCTTCCCGGTGCGGGCAGCGTCGAGCTGCGCCAGATTCGCACCCCCCCTGAAGATCGGCAGCGCAATCTTGGGAACAAACGCCCACGCCCACGCGCCTGCTTTGAACAGTCCCGAGAGTGCGGCGCTCGCCGTGCCGTATTGGCCGGTTAAGGAAATACTGGGGAAGAACGCGGCGCGGGCCGTGCCGATCTGCGCATTGGCTGCGCGCAGCCGTTCTTCCGCCGCCATAATGTCCGGCCGGCGCGTGAGTAAATCGGACGGCAAACCAGCGGGCGGATCGGTCAATATCCCTTGTTGATCCAACGCTGCCGCAGGCGGCAAATCGACTGGCAACGGTTGTCCAATCAATAAGACGAGCGCGTTTTCAGCCTGCGCGCGGGCGCGTAACTGGGTTTGCGCGTTTGCGCGCGCCCGCGCGCAAACGCTTTCGGCTTCACGTAAATCGAGCGCGCTGGCAATGCCCGCGTCAAAACGCAGTGTAACCAGGCGCTTTGATTCCAGCGCCGCTGCCAGCGTGTCTTGCGTCACCTTCAACTGTTCATCCAATGCGCGCAGCGTTAAATACTGTTTGGCGAGTTGCGCGATGAGGGCGATTTCAGCCGCGCGGCAAGCGTGTGCAGTTGAAAGATAAGTGGCGCGCGCCGCATCCTTCAAGCCGCGCAATTTGCCGAAGAAGTCGATTTCCCACGCTGCGCCCGCGCCGACATCGTATTGGCTGAGCGTCATGGGGTGTTGAACCGGCGCCAAATCCGCTGGAATCCGTTTTCGATCCGCACTGCTTTGCGCCTGCAAAGCCGGCATCAGCGCGGCGCGGGAAATCTGATATTGCGCGCGCGTCTGTTCGACTTTCAGCGCGGCGATGCGCAGATCGCGATTGTTGCGCAGCGCGATTTCAATCAGCGCCTGCAGACGCGGGTCGGCAAAGAAGTCGCGCCAGCCGACGTCAGCCGCCTTTACGGCGGKKTGCCGCGCATTGTCCAGTTGCGCCGCGCCAAAAGCCGGATAGTGCGCGGCAACAGGCGCGGCTGGACGCTGATAGCGCGGCTGCAGCGTACAGGCGGCCAACAATGCGACGGTTACAAGAACAACGGAAGATGTATACAGACGCATATCAGAGTCTTCACTCAGATGTTTTGGGAGCAGGTACGGCGCTCTGATCGGATGTCGATTTTTTACCCATGACCAGCACATAAAACATCGGAATCATAAAGATCGCGATAAAGGTGGCGCTGAGCATGCCGCCGATGACGCCGACGCCCACCGCGTGCCGGCTGGCGGCGCCCGGGCCGG
>LXRJ01000006.1 GCA_001684025.1 Candidatus Glomeribacter gigasporarum
AGAGGTCAGGCGGTGAAATCTCGCATGCCGGAACGGCGGTCAGCAAGGCCTGTGCCGATTGCCTTTTTGCAGTGCTTTTTTGCGGTTGGAGGGCAGCCTCAATGTTGGCCATCTCCTGGTCCAGCTCGCATCGATCTGATCCGTTTTCGCTCAATCGTCTTTACCTTGAGCGCAGGCGCTGAGTTGATTCGCATGGGCGATGGGCCCATTTTCCCAATCTGTACGGCAACAGAATTCCTGACAAGCCGGACCGAGTCTGGGTCGCTGATATCACGTACATTCATATCAAGGCGGGATTTGTTTATCTGGCGGTGATTCTGGATGCCTGCAACCGCAAGGTCATCGGGTATGCCATCGGGCGGCAGATCGACACCCAGCGCACCTTGGCGGCTCTGAAAGCCGCAGTCGGTCAGCGCCGGCCTGTGCCAGGCAGTGGTATACACCATAGCGATAGTCAGAATATCGGTACCCGTTGTTCCTGAGCGGCCTGACCCTCATAGCGATAGACCGGTCATGGAAGATCTGGTGCCGTGAAGTGTTGCGGGCGACCTGACTCACATTCTGATCGACCCTGATCCATTGTCTTTCCCCGGACTGTCGGCCGCCCGGGAACCCCAAACGGCGAGGGTTCGCCTCGCCGATACGTGTGACTCAAGAAGGGCCTGACACGCTGTCGCTTGACTGTCTTGTCTCAGTATTCGGTCTTGGTGAAATCGTTCAATCCCCCTTGAGAACCGGAGAAATTGCATGAAAACAGAACCGGCGATGATCCGCCCGATCATCGTGGGTGGCGGTGATACGCACAAGGATTTGCATGTCGCAGCCGTCGTTGACGCGCATGACCGCGTATTGGGCCGCGCGTGTTTTGCAAGCACGCGGCACGGTTATAAACACATGCTGATCTGGATGCGCTCATTCGGGGGATGGGCCGTGTTGGCGTGGCGTGCACCGGCCCTAGGGTGCAGGCCGGCTGCGTTACCTGCAGCCGGCTGGCACTACGGTACTGGAAGTGACCACCCCGCGGCGCAACCGCGGCAAGGASGAGCCGTTCGATGCTCAAAAAGAAGGGCGTCCGCGGCACTCAGTACGCAAGCGCAGAATACCGGCGCGCCCTACAGGAATAGGGCCTGATCGGTTCGATGAGTAAGTGGCTCAAGTTTTATAGCCTCAGTTGTCCAGTTTCAGGGACACTCCAACCAAATTTAATCCCCAAATGAGCACTTTTAATCCGGCGTTAATCGTAAAGGGATTGCTCTCTTCTAATAGCGTTGTTCGGCATCAATCACCTTGAGTTGAAAAAATGGCGCGCTCTCTTAAATCTCACAGCAATTTTTATTTTTATATTTTGTCATATCTCCAATCAATTTCTTACACAAGTATTAAAAGAGAATCAGTAGACTCTTGAACAAGTTTTTGGAGAAATCCGAATACTCACCGAATGGATTGGAGTTTTTGCTCCTTGTCTTTTTTAAAGAAGAGAATGATGTTGGCAACATTTTATGCGCCAATGAGCTATTTCTTTGGATATACAGAAGCGCTGCAGAACGGAAAGGCAAATGGAAGTTCTGTTATTGAGGATGACTTTGTTCTATTAAATAATGTGAATCAAAAAGAAATTAAGAATGTTTTTGAAACGCAAGCAAACAAGTTTGAGCTTGATACTCGATCAACTCAAGGAAACCATCAACCACTACACGGAATCCCTTTCTGATATTGTGAACTATTTCCATTGTATATCTTAATCAATTACGCACTCTGAAGGAGGAAAAATGTTTTCTGCAATAAATAATTTATTTTGTCCGAGCCAAGTATACGCCCATGAACCTGAACTCACAATGGAATGTATTGAAAAGAACTGTGCTCATTTTGAGATAAACGATAATGATGGCTTCATTCAAATAGAAAAAGAAGAAGCCTTAAGTAAGGATATTATTCATATTCCAAAAAGCGGTGGGTTTTTTGGAGATGCAGTTGTTGTGGATAAATGGGACGCTTTAATTTCAAATATAGAAACTTATCTTGACGCAGATACTAGATCTAAGCAGCTTGCGCCTGAGGTAGAAAAAATTTTTGAAGAGTTAGAGAATCTCTCTAAAAATTTTAAAGAAAGGGCGGAAGCCTTACATAAAAAAATCGACCCATCCAATGATGGATCAAAATCGGATATACCAACGCGATGGGAAGTATTGAGTGAATTAAAGGATATTGTCATTTCTTATCTCCATGAATCTTATGAAAAACGACAAGAGCTAAAATCCGTTGGGGAGATGTTTCAAAATACAGTAGCACTTAGAGAGCGGGCTTTGGAAGACATGGGGAATTCGAAGGAAATACAAGCGCTGATGAGCTCTCTCGATTTTCATGAGGCCCATCTGGAAGGTCGGGAACCCTATCTGGCAAGCGAACCGGTCCATCTTGAAGCGGTTATCAAAGGGATAAAACGCATACAGGAACTAAATGAGCAAAAATTAACCAGAGATTCAAAACCCCATGCGCACAAAGCATTTCTTCAGTGTGTTTAATTTCCATGATTTCTAACCCTTGTTAAAACACAATTCGTAATGTATAACTCAAGAAAAGGAAAGACAATGTTTCTAAATGCATCGATGTTCGATACGCTTGAGTCAATCGCCGAATATGAGGATCAATTTCTGGATTCTGCCGAGATAGGTATTGCACTCGAGGCGTTTAGAGCGTTCTGCGATCCGAAAGATTTGGAGTAAAAGAGATGAGTTTAACCCGCCCCCAATGCGCGCAGCGTCATCTTCAGTGCTGCGGCGCTCTTCAATTATCCAGCGCCTCGAGCAAATCAGCTCTCATGAGGAGAAATTATTGTTTTGTCAACCTTAGAAATGGAGGTGGAAGGGTTAAGAAAATATCCGTATTCTGATAAATACGATGAAAGGCTGATTTCTGAAGGCTAAGTTTTTATATGTGAATAGTGAATTGGAGATAAGAATGCTTAATAATATACAACTTAATGTTAATCCTCAGACTAATCCTTCTGTTTACGCGCTTTCCCGTACAAATGAGGCAGTGAAAAATCGAATTTTAGCCGATCCTATATTTGCTCAAAAAGCGGCAGAATACGCGGAGGCTGAACGTCCACAATAATATGCGCTCGATCAATTTTTAGATGCAATAGAATCGAATAACACAGATCTTGCATTGAACCATGCGCAGGAAATTGCAAATAACCGTAAGCATCTTATGTGGTCAATAGATCACAAAACTTTTCGTTCATTTATCATAGAAAATAAAGAAGCATTTTTCCATAAATTTGATAAGGAATTGAATCACAATCTGGGTAAAGAAAGCAGAATGTGAAGAAATTCTGAAGAACCATCCTATCTACAAGAATGAATTTACTGTAGAAAATGCAATGGCATTATCCGAAAAAATGCAGTCATTGCAGTTATCCAAGGGAGTACCAATGGATTATCAGATGTATGAATCATCCGATGTAATTAACTTAATGGATATTATGAATGCCTTCGACGTAGACGCGTTGGATTTGATGAAAGTTGGTGTGAGTTCTTCTGTACAGCAGCCTTCCGACAATCAAGGGAATTCTTCTCCACTGGCGGAAGAGCAGAATATTGATTTTAAAGTCGGGCCCAACGATTTTGTGTAAGTCGAATCCAAACAGTAACTCAAGATGGCTCACCTAATGCCCGCAGCGCGGTTTTCAGCGCTGCGGTGCGCGCCGGCAAACCGGCCGTTTGTATTTCAATTCGTAGTTTATCTGGTCCGAGCAGCCGGACATACGGCTGCCGTTGCATCAGATTGACAATTCGCGCCGGGKCCACMGGTGTATGCGGCGCGAATTGCAGCGTCATCCGTTCTTCGCTGGCATCAATCTTGTCAATGCCAAGYGATTGCGCGCGCCAGCGCAGCCGATGTGTTTCAATCAGCGCTTGCGCGGCCGGCGGCAGCGGACCAAAGCGGTCGATCAATTCTTCCTGAATTGCATCAATATCCGCATCGCGGCTGCCGTTCGCGAGCCGTTTATAAAGCGTTAACCGTTGTTGCACGTCGGCGCAATAGTCCACCGGTAAAACCGCCGGCGTATGCAGATTGATTTCGGTAGACGCCGCGAGCGGCATTGCAACATCAGGTTCACGTCCCTCCTTTAGCGCCTCCACCGCGTCTTTGAGCATCTCGCTGTACAGCTGGAAGCCGATTTCATGGATTTCGCCCGATTGTTTGTCGCCGAGCACTTCGCCCGCGCCGCGAATTTCGAGATCGTGCATCGCCAGATAAAAGCCGGAGCCGAGTTCTTCCATTTTTTGAATCGCGTCCAGCCGCAGCGCGGCCTGCTGGGTGAGTTGCTGCGGATCGTGAATCAGTAGATAGGCGTAGGCTTGATGGTGCGAACGGCCGACGCGGCCGCGCAACTGGTGCAATTGCGCCAAGCCGAATTTATCGGCGCGATGAATCAGAATCGTATTCGCGCTGGGGACGTCAATCCCAGTTTCGATAATCGTTGTGCATAACAACACATTCGCGCGTTGCGCCACAAAGTCGCGCATCACCCGTTCAAGCGCGCGCTCGTTCATTTGGCCGTGCGCTACCACGATGCGCGCTTCGGGCAGCAGCGCTTCAAGCGTTATGCGGCGCGCATCGATGGTTTCAACTTCATTATGCAAGAAATAGACTTGCCCGCCGCGTTTGAGTTCGCGCAGCACCGCTTCGCGGATGATGCCGTCTTCCTCGCGCCGGACAAAGGTTTTAATCGCCAGCCGCCTCTGCGGCGCCGTCGCAATCACCGAGAAATCGCGCAGCCCTTCGAGCGCCAGCCCAAGCGTGCGCGGAATCGGCGTTGCGGTGAGCGTGAGTACATCGACTTGCGCGCGCAGCGCTTTCAATTGTTCTTTCTGGCGCACGCCGAAACGGTGTTCTTCGTCGATGATGACCAATCCCAACTGTTTAAAGCGCAACTGTTTTGACAAGAGTTGATGAGTGCCGATGGCGATATCGACCTTTCCTTCCGCGAGCGCACGGCTGGCCACGGCGATTTCTTTGGCGGTTTTAAAGCGTGAAAATTCGGCGATGCGCACCGGCCAGTCGGCGAAACGGTCCGAGAACGTTTGAAAATGCTGCTCGGCCAGCAAAGTCGTGGGAACGAGCACCGCAACTTGCCGGCTGTCCATCACGGCAATAAACGCGGCGCGCAGCGCCACTTCGGTTTTGCCGAACCCGACATCGCCGCAGRSGAGCCGGTCCATCGGCTGGSCGCYTTTCATATCGTCGGTCACGGCCGCAATCGCAGCGCTTTGGTCAGGCGTTTCTTCAAAGCCGAACCCCGCGGCGAATTGCGCGTAATCGCGCGCGGCCAAGGCGAACGCATGCCCTTGGCGCGCCGCGCGGCGCGCGTACAGATTCAATAGTTCCGCCGCGGTATCTCGAATGTGTTGCGCGGCGCGGCGCTTGGCCTTTTCCCACTGGCCGGAGCCGAGTGTGTGCAAAGGCGCGTGTTCCGCGTCTTGACCACGGTAGCGGCTGATAAAGTGCAACTGCGCAACGGGAACGTAAAGCGTTCCGCCCTGCGCATAGTCAAGATGCAGAAATTCTGCGTCACCTTCGCCGAGATTCATGATAACGAGTCCGCGGTAGCGTCCGACGCCGTGCTGCGCGTGCACGACCGGCGCGCCGATCGTGAGTTCTGACAAATCACGCACCATCGTGTCCACATCGCTGGCTGCGCTCGCGCGGCGCCGTTGGGTACGGTGCGCAGGTGCGCCGTATAACTCATGTTCAGTGATGAGAGAAAAAGATTCCGCTGGACAGGAGAATCCCGCCGAAAGCGGTGCATGGGTCAGTGCAAAGCGCGTCTCACTGTGCAGAAACGCGGCAAAAGAATCCAGTTGCATGGGTTTTAGGCCATGCTCTGCGAACAGTTGCAATATCGTTTCGCGCCGTCCGGCCGAGTCGCACGCAATCAAAATACGAGATTTGGACTCAAACATATACGCGCGCAGCGCGGCCACTGGATCGGCCGCATGGCGGTCGATCGCGAGCGGCGGCAAGGGCTTTGTCCATCGCGCTTCATGTTGAGCGGGCGGCGCGTAGGGCGGAAAGACGAGCCGCGTGAACGCTTTGGCCTGCGTGAAAAACGCTTCTTCTGACAAGAAGAGGCGAGTGGGTTCAAGCAGCGGGCGTTCGGGATGATGCGCCAGAAAGGTATAGCGCTTGCGGGCTTCGGCGCTGAAGTGCTGGATCGCTGCGGCAAGATCGCCTTTGAGCGCCAACTGCGCGCCAGCCGGCAAATAGTCGAATAGCGTGGCGGTTTGATCGAAAAAAAGCGGCAAATAATATTCAATGCCCGCAGACGGGATGCCGGCGCTGACGTCTTTATAAATCATCGAACGGCTGGGGTCGCCTTCGAACGTCTCGCGCCAGCGGCCGCGGAATGCAGCGCGCGCTTTGTCATCGAACGGAAATTCACGTCCAGGCAGCAAGCGCACTTCGCGCACCGGATGCAGGCTGCGTTGCGTATCGGGGTCGAACACGTGAATCGAGTCGATGCGCTCATCGAACAGGTCGATCCGGTAGGGTAGCGCTGCGCCCATTGGAAACAGATCAATCAGCGAGCCGCGAAGCGCATATTCTCCGGGCCGCACCACCTGACTGACCGGTTCGTACGCGGCGAGTCTGAGTTGCGTTTTCAGGCGTTCTGCATCCAGCGTTTCGCCCTGAGTCCACTTGAAAGTGTAAGCGGCCATGAACGACGGCGGCGCGATCCGTAAAAGCGCGGTCGTCGCAGGGAGCAGCACGATATCGCATTGACCGGCACCGAGCGCGTGAATCGTCGCCAGCCGCTCGGAAATTAAATCCTGATGCGGCGAAAACGCGTCGTACGGGAGCGTTTCCCAGTCCGGCAGCACGCGCACGCGCGCATCCGGCGCAAACCAGGCCATTTCATCCCGCAAACGCTCTACATCTGCGGCGTTCGCGCAGATGATCGCCAGCAATGGACACACGCCCGTTTTCACTTGCGCAGTGAAATGACGCGCCAAAACAAGCGCGTCCGCTGCGCCGCACGCGTCATTGAATACAAAGCGCGCGCCTGATTTAAGCGGGGGAATCATAAAAGAATAGAGTGTTTTTTGTTCTATGCGCTCGTGAAGCGCTTTAATCTTACAAAAGTCGCGCGGATTGATTCTGCACAGTGAGCAATGAAACCGCCTTTTTATCAAAAGACACAAAAGTTTCTCCGCCCAACCAATTCCCTTCGTAAGCGATCACACCATCGGCAAAATCCCCACCGGCTTCGAGCGCTGCTAGGCCAGCCTCTACAGCTGGCCTGTTCACTTTCACATTTGTAGCGGCGAGCAAGGTGTGGACCGCAGTGACTATTTCTGGAGATGTAAAGTTGTAGACTGTGCGGAGCACCCACACAAACTCACACAGGCAAGGTAGCGTGACCGCAATCAATTCAGCCTCGGTCATCACCTTGGCGGCAATGCTGGCTTGCGCCGCGTCATCATAGACAGCAGCACGAATCAGAACGTTCGTATCAACAGTGATTCTCATTTTTTCCCGCCCAACATTGTGCTGCTGCTTCCCCGATTTCTTCAATGGTCGCAACTTTCTTTGTTCGGCCCGCGAGTAGGCCAATAAAACCGCCGATCTTTCCAACCGGCTGAGCCGCTTTGAGCATGCCTCGGCCATTCGGCATTAAATCCAACTCGATCTTTTCCCCCGGTTTGACCCCAAGGTGTTTTAATACTTGTTTGCGGAATGTCACTTGCCCGCGTGAGGTTACGGTTAATAGAGTCATGGTGTGATCCTGTCGTTTCTCAAAGAGCAATAGCATAATGCAACTTTGCATTGCTTACGATGTATATATTCAGTCTGACTTTAATGACGCATGTGCTTCCTTTTTCCATCGAGCTCGATGCGCAGCGCGCGCGTGCGCTGGATCGGATCTTTGCTGCTGACGGCGTGCTCGCCCGCAGTCTGCCAGGCTATCGCGCGCGCGCCGCGCAGCGTTCGATGGCGGATGCAATTGCAGCGGCGATGCGCACGCATACAGAGCGCSCCGCCGCTGCGAAGCAGGCAAATCAAAGCGGCGGKGGRGCGACATTGCTCGTTGAAGCGGGTACTGGAACCGGCAAGACATTTGCCTATTTAACGCCCGCGATGTTATGGGGCGGCAAGGTCATTCTATCGACCGGAACGAAGCATCTGCAGGATCAGCTGTTTGCGCGCGATATTCCGGCGCTGCGCCGCGCGCTGGCAATACCCGTTTCCGTTGCGATGCTCAAAGGCCGCGCCAATTACGTGTGTCATTATTATTTGCAGCGCACAGTTCAGGATACGGGCGCGTTTTCGCATCGAGACGCTGCGCACTTGCGCGCGATTGTCCGTTTTTCAAAAATCACCCGCAGCGGCGACAAGGCAGAATTGGCGCAGGTGCCGGAGTCGGCGCCGATCTGGGGACGTGTGACATCGACACGCGAAAATTGTCTCAGTCAGGAATGCCCGCATATCAAAGAATGTTTTGTGATGCGCGCGCGCCGCGAAGCGCAGCAGGCCGATTTGGTTGTTGTGAATCACGCGCTTTTTTTCGCGGATATGATGCTGCGCGAGAGCGGGAGCCAAGAACTATTGCCGAGCGCGAATACGGTGGTTTTTGACGAAGCGCATCAATTGCCGGATACGGCGACGCTTTTTTTCGGCGAGACAGTCACGAGTTATCAATTGGTCGAACTGGCGCGTGATGTCCGTATCGAAGGGTTGACGCACGCGCGCGACGGCGCTGATTGGACGCTGCTCTGCGCGGCGCTTGAAACCGCGGCGCGCGAACTGCGTCTGGCTTTTGACGAACGCACTGCTCATAAGTATGTATTCACACAATTAAGCGCCGATCATCCGCTGCATGCCGCGCTGGATGCGCTCAATGCACCGCTTGACGCGCTCGCCGCCGCGCTGGAGGCGCATGCGCAGCGCGCCGAAGCGCTCGGCCAGTGTCTGCGCCGAATGGGTGAACTGCGCGCGGCTCTGGCGCGATTCCGTGCGTCTCCCACTGCGATGGAGTCAGGCACGGCCGCAGCGCCGCCTGCTGCGCCTGAACCGGTGCGCTGGGTTGAAGTGTTTGCGCATTCGGTGCATTTGCATACCACGCCTCTGTCTATCGCGTCACTGTTCGAAAAGCAACGCGCTGCTGTGCCGCGGACTTGGATTTTTACGTCGGCGACGTTGTCGGTCAAAGGCGATTTCACCCACTATGCGACGCAAATGGGCGTGCCTGCGGATGCGTCGATGTCCTTTCAAAGTCCATTCGACTATCTGCAACAGGCGTTGCTCTACGTCCCGCGCGGTTTGCCGACGCCTGCATCACCCGCTTTTTCCAAAGCGATGATCGACGCGGTTCTACCGGTGATTGAAGCCTCTAGAGGACGCGCTTTTGTATTATGTACGACGCTGCGCGCGGTTGAACGGCTTGCGGCGCAACTGCGCGAAGCGCTGCGCGCACACGGTTGGGAATTTCCATTGCTGGTCCAAGGCGATACCAACCGCACCGAACTGCTGGAACGTTTCCGGCGCGCCGGAAACGCCATTCTGGTCGGCAGCCAGAGCTTTTGGGAAGGCGTGGATGTGCGCGGCGGCGCGCTCTCGCTGGTGATTATCGATAAACTGCCTTTCGCGCCGCCGGACGATCCGGTGCTCGCGGCTCGTCTCGATGCGCTGGTCCAGCAGGGACAAGACCCATTTATCGCGTATCAGTTGCCGCAGGCGGTGATCGCGCTCAAGCAGGGCGCGGGCCGCCTGATTCGTACCGAAACGGACCACGGCGTGCTGATGGTCTGCGATCCGCGTCTGGTTGAAAAACCCTACGGACGGCGCTTCTGGCAAAGTTTGCCGCCTTTCGCGCGCACGCGCGATCTGGGCGAGTGCCAGCGATTCTTAAAAACGTGCGCTACTTCCAGATAGAAACAAGACTTGCAACCGCATGGCATGACAATGGAAATCAGAAGAAATCAATGCGCAGAGATGCAGCACCCTCTCAGCCGTTCACGACTCTTTTGATCCCCGCTATGGCGCTCATCGTTCATAAATACGGCGGCACTTCGATGGGTTCTATTGAGCGCATCCGGAATGTGGCGTTGCGCGTTGCAAAATGGCATCGGGCCGGTCATCAGATGATGGTCGTCCCCTCGGCGATGGCCGGCGAGACGAATCGCTTGCTCGAATTGGCCTACGCTGTATCCGTGCAGCTTGAGCCGCGCGAACTCGATATGATTGCAGCGACCGGCGAACAGATCAGTATTGGCCTGCTCAGTCTCGCGCTTAAAGAATTGGGCGTCGGCGCGCGCAGTTATGCCGGCTGGCAAGTCCCAATCAAAACGGACAGCACCTTTACCAAAGCGCGCATTATTGAGATTGACTGCGCGCGCGTGCAGTGCGACCTCGACGCAGGCCAAGTGGTTGTGATCGCGGGCTTCCAAGGGGTCGATGGCGAAAACAACATTACGACGCTCGGACGCGGCGGCTCAGATACGTCGGCGCTGGCGCTCGCCGCCGCGTTTGCAGCTCACGAGTGCTTGATCTACACCGATGTCGACGGTGTCTATACCGCCGATCCGCGCATCGTCGATCAAGCGCGCCGGCTTGAATGCATCACTTGCGAAGAAATGCTCGAAATGGCGAGCTTGGGGTCAAAAGTACTGCACACCCGCTCGGTCGAATTCGCCGGTAAATATCGGGTTAAAACGCGCGTGCTCTCAAGCCTGACCGATCCCGCCATGCCGCTTGAAGAAGAAATGCAGTCGGGCACGTTGATGACTTTTGAGGAAGATAAAACAATGGAACAGGCGGTTGTGTCCGGCATCGCGCACCAGCGCGATGAAGCGCGGATTGCACTGCTCGGTGTGCCCGATACGCCTGGGATTGCGTATCAAATCCTCGGCCCGATTGCGCACGCGCATATCGATGTCGACATGATTGTTCAAAATCAAAGCGTTCAGGGGCGCACCGACTTTACCTTTACCGTCGCGCGCAGCGATTATGCGCGTGCGCTGGATATCCTGAATGCGTCCGTCAAAACACAGATCGGCGCGCATCAGGTCGTGGGTGATCCGAAAGTCTCCAAAGTCTCCGCCGTAGGCGTAGGCATGCGCTCGCATGTGGGAGTGGCGAGCACGATGTTCCGCACGCTCGCCGAAGAAGGGATCAACATTCAAATGATCTCGACGTCCGAAATCAAAATTTCCGTATTGATTGATGAAAAATATATGGAGCTGGCTGTGCGCGCGTTGCATAAGGCATTTGCATTGGAGCGCGGCTAGAGCATTTCACCCCCACCATATCTGATCTTTATATACATGCAACCGACGGCCGGAATGGTGCATCGCAGTGACTCTACTGGCGCGCGCATCGCGTAATTGCCTCAGCATCGCTTCGAATCTGGCGTTTGAGGCCATCGGCAAGCCCAGAACGCGCATCCAATAACGCAGCAAATTCATTGCCCGCGCGGGATTCAGCGCATTGAACCGTGCGCGTGAAAGTGTGCGGTGATGCATATCGTGCGCCACCTGCTGCAAATCCATCCGGGCCAATTCATCGAGCAGGTTTTGCGCTTGTTGCGCATGGCGGGCGGTGCGCGCAAGTGTGACGCGATACGCGGGAAAATCCGCCGCGAGCGGCGGAATCAACGTTTGGCGCACGCGATTGCGGGTGTAACGCGCGTCTTTATTGGAATCATCTTCAATCCAACGCAAACCGCGCGCCACCGCATAACGCCGGATCAACGCGCGCGGAATATGGAGTAGAGGACGCAGGTAGAGCAGCCCGCTGACGAGATCGATTTTTTGGACCGGCATCGCCGCAAGACCCGGCAATCCCGCGCCGCGCAGCAGTTGCAGCAACACCGTTTCGGCTTGATCGTCCGCCTGATGGCCAAGCAGCACCAGGCGTGCGCCATGCGCTGCGCACAGACTCGCCAATGCCGGATAGCGCGCTTCGCGCGCCGCTGCTTCCGTTCCTCGCCGTTGCCTAACACGCGCGTCCACGTCAATGCGGCGTGCCGCAAAACGCACGCCCCAGTCTTGCGCGAGCGCGCGGCAGTGCGCTAACCAATGATCCGCGTTAGGGTTTAAGCCGTGATGGATATGCACAGCGACGCAGCGTGCATGGCCGAGCGCTTTGATTGCCGCGTGCAATAACACCGTCGAGTCCAATCCGCCGCTCAAGGCAATGGCGCACAAGGACTCCGCAGCAGGCTTGTGAAGCGCAGCCAGCGTTGCCTTGATTGCAGCAGGAATGTGCTCAACGCTTTGAATATTCTCCAGACGCCGCTTCCTTGAACTTGCCATAATTCATTAAACGCTCGAGGCGGCGTTCGAGCAAATCGCTGATTTGTATATTCTGCAAGAAACGTAATGTCTCAGTCAGCGCCCGGCGTAAAAGCGCTGCCATTTCTTCGGGCGCACGATGCGCGCCGCCCACAGGTTCTTGAACAATTTTGTCAATTAATCCCAGCGTCTTTAGCCGCTGCGCGGTCAATCCCAGCGCTTGCGCTGCCTGCGGCGCCTGCGCCGCGCTTTTCCAAAGAATGGAGGCGCAGCCTTCTGGAGAAATCACGGAGTAGGTCGAAAACTGCAGCATGGATACACTATCCGCAACCGCAATTGCCAATGCGCCGCCGGAGCTGCCTTCGCCAATCACTGTCGCGATAATGGGGGTCTTCAGCCCGGCCATCACATATAGATTGCGGCCGATGGCTTCCGACTGACCGCGCGCTTCGGCGCTAATGCCTGGATACGCGCCCGGCGTATCGATAAAGGTAAAAATAGGCAGGCTGAACTTTTCGGCCAAACGCATTAAACGCTCGGCCTTGCGGTACCCCTCCGGATGCGGCATGCCAAAATTGCGCAACGCGCGCTCTTTAGTATCGCGTCCTTTTTGATGACCGATGACCATGCACGGATGACCGTTGAAGCGCGCTAAGCCGCCGACAATCGAAGCATCGTCGGCAAAGGCGCGGTCGCCGTGCAGCTCATGAAAATCGGTAAAGATCGCTCGAACGTAGTCCAGCGTATAGGGGCGCTGCGCATGCCGCGCCACCTGCGCCACTTGCCATGGGGAAAGACGGGCATACAGTTCTTTGGTTAACTGCGCGCTTTTCTTCGACAAGCGCTCGATTTCATCCGAAATATCAACCGCCGAATCATCTTGCACAAAGCGCAGTTGATCGATCTTCGCTTCTAGCTCGGCAATCGGCTGTTCAAAATCTAGAAAAGTGGTTTTCATTACACTCTGAGCTAAAACTTGCAAGAACCTACCTGCACACTGCAATGAGAGGCGTTGGTTGGGGAAGAGCGCGCGCTCAATGGAAAATGCGCTAGTAATTGACCGGGATCGGATCCAAACTGCGCCATAAATACCAAACCGCGACCGACCGCCACGGCTGCCAGTTGGCAGCGACTTCACGCGCTTCGCTGCGCGAAACGGGCTCTCCGCTGAAGTAATTCACACTAATCGCGCGCAGCAGGCCAAGATCGTCGAGCGGCAGTACATCGGGTCTCATCAGATTGAAGATCAAAAACATTTCCGCCGTCCAGCGGCCGATGCCTCGAATTTGCATCAGAGAGGCAATGGCCGATTCATCGTCGAGCGCGGCCCACGCGCCGGCCTGCACCGCGCCGCTCGAAAAATGATGGGCGAGATCAAGTATATATTCTGATTTTCGCTTCGATAAACCGCAGTGCAGCAGCCTCTGATGTCCGCATTGCGCAAACTGCGTGGGCGTCAACTCCGGACACAGGCGCGCGATACGCGTCCAGACCGCGTGCGCCGCTTTGACCGATATTTGCTGGCCGACGATCGAGCGCGCCAGGGTCACGAACGGATCGCGCCGATGGCGCAACAAAGCCGGTTCAAACAGTGGAATCAGTTTTTTCAGAATCCGGTCGCGCTCGACTAACTCTGCGCACGCCTGCGCCCAATAGGCCGGCGCACCGCCCGCCGGCGCACGATCCGATGCGCGCTCTGGCGTTGGGCGATCCGCCAGAAATGTATGATGGCCTTTTTGCACTGCCGTCATTTTTGATTCCGCCGCGTGCTCAGTGCAAACGGTGCGCGCCGCCATTCAGTCGTCCCTCCTGGGGTATCTTCGAGAATCACGCCCTTTTTAAACAACTCAGAGCGGATCCGATCCGCCGCGCGGTAATTTTTCGCGCGCTTTGCCGCCAGGCGCGCTTCGATCTGCGCATTGATCTGATCGGCAGTGAGTTCTGCGCGGCCGGAACGATGTCGATGCAGAAAAGCCTGCGGTTTGCGCGTCAACAGTCCGAGCGTACCGGCCAGTCCTTTCAGTTGACGCGCCAGTGCTGCGCTGCGATTCCGGTTCACCGCCCCGGCCAAATCGAACAACACCGCGACCGCTTCCGGCGTATTGAAATCATCGTTCATCGCGCTGCGAAAACGTTGCGCGTGCGGCGCCTGCCAATCAAGCGCTTGCGTATCGGGCGGCGACTCTTTGAGCGCTGTATATAAGCGCGTCAGCGCGCGATGCGCATCTTCAAGATGCGCCGGACTGTAATGGAGCGGGCTGCGGTAATGCGCGCGCACGATAAAAAAGCGCACGGTTTCGGCATCGAATTGAGCGCGTAGATCGCGGATCGTGAAAAAATTGCCCAGCGATTTCGACATTTTCTCATTGTCGATCTGTACATGGCCGTTATGCATCCAGTAATTGACGAACGGTTGTCCGGTTGCGCCTTCGCTTTGCGCGATTTCATTTTCATGATGCGGGAATTGCAGGTCCAGTCCGCCGCCGTGAATATCGAACCGTTCGCCGAGCAGCGCGGTGCTCATCGCTGAGCATTCGATATGCCAGCCTGGCCGGCCGCGTCCCCAACGGGATTCCCAGTTCGCCTCTGGCGGCTCATCCGGCTTGGCGCGTTTCCACAATGCAAAATCGAGCGGCGTCTGTTTGGCTTTATTCTCAGTGATGCGCTCTGCCCGACATAAATCGTCGAGCGTTTTTCCGGACAAGCGCCCATACCCCGCGAATTTGCGCACCGCATAATTCACATCGCCATCCGCCGCTTGATAGGCATAGCCCTTTCTTTCCAACGCGGCAATCAAATCAAGCATTCTCGGCACATAGGCGGTTGCGCGCGGTTCCACATCAGGCCGCGCAACGCCCAGCGCATCGGCGTCTTCGTGCATCGCACGGATAAAACGCTCGGCGAGCGCGGCAATCGTTTCCCCATTCTCCGCCGCGCGGCGGATAATCTTGTCATCGATATCGGTGATATTGCGCACATAGAGGACGCGATAGCCGAGCGCGCGCAGCCAGCGTTGCACAACGTCGAACGCGATCAACATACGCCCGTGTCCGATATGGCAATAGTCGTATACCGTGACGCCGCAGACGTATAGGCGAACTTCGCCTGGCGTTAATGAAACAAAGGTCTGTTTCTCGCGCGCGAGGGTATTGTAGATATTGAGGAAGGTCATCGCTTAAAGAAAAACGTCCCGTTGCGGTTGCAGGCAACGGGACGCTTGTGTCGTTTTATTTTGAGTATAGCACCCAAAAATCCATATTTATTGGACCATCGTTTTTCAGGAGAGACTATGAAACGCTTAAACCGTTTAATACGCATCACCCTCATCGCCTTCTGGACAGGCGGCATCAGCCATGCGTTTGGGCTGGACGATGCGCTGCATTCAAAAAGCGACGCGCTGACGCGCTTCAAGCATGCCACAGAACTCGCGCAGCAGGATAAAGACGACGAGGCCGGCGCCGCCTTTGAGGCGCTCATTGCGCAATATCCGGAACTCCCCGAACCCTATAACAACTTGGCCGCGCTGCATGCTAAACATGGCCGTCTCGACGCGGCCCGCGCAACGCTCGAAGCCGCGCTGGAAGCGCATCCCGATTACGCGCTCGCGTATCAAAATCTCGGCAGGCTGTATGTGCAATTGGCCGAGCGCGCGTACCAGCGCGCGCTGGCGCTTGAGCCGCAGAATGCGCGCGCCAAGCAGATGCAACAGAAGATTCAATCCGTTCTAGCGTCTGCCACTACGGCTACGACTCAATCCCGGCCCCGGTAAGGATCTGCAAAACCGAGCGCAACCAACCGCTGCGTTTCAAGCGTCTCCATTTCACGCGCTTCGTCCGCCTGGTCATGGCGGTAGCCTTGCGCGTGCAGCACGCCATGAATGACGAGATGCGCATAATGCGCATCGAGCGCCTTATGTTGTTCAGCGGCTTCGCGTTCAATCACCGGACGACACAATACGATATCGCTGATCACTTGCTTATCCGACGGTTCCGTATAAACAAAAGTCAGCACATTGGTCGCTGCGTCTTTGCCGCGATACACGCGGTTAAGCTGCCATCCTTCTGCTTGATCGACAAACCGCAGCGTGAGCGTTGCAGGCTTCAAGAGTGCGCTTTTCGTCCAGCGCACAAGCGTTGCGCGCGGCAGGCGCGCTTTCAGTGCCGCGCGCGCGCGCGTTGCATATTGCACCGTGAGCGTCAAACGGGGGGCGCGCGTCATTGCGCCGCCTGCGCGCGCTTTCGAGCGCGTGCGTCATAGGCTTCGACAATCCGCGCCACCAATGGGTGCCGGACGACATCGGCGCTGCTGAAA
The DNA here is from genome assembly GCA_001684025.1 of Candidatus Glomeribacter gigasporarum. Taxonomy (GTDB): domain Bacteria; phylum Pseudomonadota; class Gammaproteobacteria; order Burkholderiales; family Burkholderiaceae; genus Glomeribacter; species Glomeribacter gigasporarum_A. The sequence continues at coordinate 16,611 of LXRJ01000006.1, forward strand.
TGCGTCATCGCCACGCCGCGGATGCTGCGCAGCACTTGTTGCGCTTCGAGCAGCCCGCTTTTTTGCGCGCGCGGCAGATCGACTTGGGTCATATCGCCGGTCACCACCGCCTTTGAACCGAAGCCAATTCGGGTCAGAAACATTTTCATCTGCTCGGGCGTGGTATTTTGCGCTTCGTCAAGAATGACAAAGGCATGATTGAGCGTACGCCCGCGCATATACGCAAGCGGCGCGATTTCGATCATCCGCCGCTCGAACAGTTTGGCGGTTTTATCGAAACCGAACAGATCGTAGAGCGCGTCGTACAACGGGCGGAGATATGGGTCGACCTTCTGCGCCAGGTCACCTGGCAAAAAGCCGAGCCGCTCGCCTGCTTCGACGGCCGGCCGCGTCAGTACAATCCGCTTGACTTGATCGCGTTCAAGCGCGTCAACCGCGCACGCAACGGCAAGAAAGGTTTTGCCGGTTCCAGCTGGCCCGATCCCGAACGTCAAGTCATGCGTCAGAATATGGTGCAAATATTCGCGCTGGGTGGGCGTGCGCGCGGACAAGCCAGCGCGGCGCGCGCTCAATATCGACGCCGCCGCGCTTTGTTCAGGCGGCGCAGTAAGTATGTGCGGCGTGCGGCGCGCTTCAGCCAGCGCGAGTTGAAGGTCGTCCAGACCAAGGGGCTGATCCGCGCGCTGGTAGAAATTTTCAAGCGCCGCCAGGGCGGTCTTCGCGCCGCTGCCGCGCACGCGGAAGCAATGGCCGCAACGCGCAATCGCCACATCGAGCGCTTGCTCAATCTGGCGCAAGTTGTCATCGAGCGGCCCGCATAAATTCATCAGCCGCTCGTTATCGTCTTGCGGCGCGCAGAATTCAAATACTGTGACTGTTTTCTTCATCGGTCAGCCGTCTTGATCAGCATGGAAAATTTAGCGTTTATCATTCCCTTTTCAAGCTAAGATTTAACCGATCCGAATCATGAGAGGATATGAATATGCAAACTGGCATGCAAACTGGCGCGCCTGCAGCCTTACCGTGGCGGGTTGAAGAGATTGATTTCAACCGCATCGACCGGCGCCGCGCAACAGCCAATAAAGATTTATTGTTGCTTGTCTGCGCGGCCTCGTTCACGGAAAGCGGATCCGATCTTTATACCCGCAATCTGGTCGACTATTTTAGCGACGATGCCGAAGTCTCCGAATGGCTGGCTGCGCATTGGGAACATGAGGAGCTGCAGCACGGCCGCGCGCTGAAAGCCTATATCAACTCCGTTTGGCCTGATTTTGACTGGGAGCGCGCTTTTACAGATTTCTTCGCCGAATTTTCAAAACTCTGCACCGTCGATCAGCTTGAAAAAACGCGCGCGCTTGAAATGGCGGCCCGTTGTGTCGTTGAAACGGGTACGGCAACGCTATACCGTGCGGTTCACGCCTGTGCGGACGAGCCGGTGCTGAAGGAAATCGCCGATCATATCCGCAGCGACGAAGTCCGCCATTACAAATATTTCTACAAGTATTTCAACAAATATAACGCCATTGAACGGAACAGCCGGCAGGCGGTGCTGAAAACCTTGATGCGCCGCGCGTTCGAACTGCGCGACGCCGATGCCGAGATTACACTGCGCCACGCCTTTTTTGCGCGTCATCCGCAGGCGGCGGGCGATTGCGAGCAATTCCGTCCAGTCGCGGCGCGCGTGAATAGGATGGTCCAGCGCCATTTATCCGCCGAGATGTGCGTCAAAATGCTGCTTAAACCGCTCGCTTTACCTGCCTGGCTCCAACCCGCCGTACAGTATCCGGCGACGAAGTTAACGCAATATGTGCTATTGCGCTGATGCATGCGATGCACGTATAGCACGCGCGAGCAGCGCTTTCATTTCTCGTATCGCCGGCTGCCAACCGGCAAACAGCGCGCGCGCGACAATCGCATGCCCAATATTCAATTCAGACAAGCCCTTTGTCTTGAGCGCCGCGATTGGCTGCACATTTGAATAGTGAAGACCGTGACCGGCATTCACCCGCAATCCCAGCGCACGGCCCAATTCAAGCCCGCGCACGATGCGCGTGAACGCATATTGGCGTGTCTCTTCGCACCCGGCAGACGCATAGCCGCCCGTATGAAGCTCGATCACCGGCGCGCCTGCGGTGTGCGCGGCGCGAATCTGCGCTTCATCCGGATCGATAAAAAGCGAGACGCGCACGCCCGCATCCGCTAAGCGCGCACACGCCTTTTTTACCGTCTCTAACTGTGCAGCCGCATCCAGACCGCCTTCGGTTGTCAACTCTTGCCGTTTCTCCGGCACTAAGCAGATATCATGCGGACGCACTTGGCATGCAATGGTCAACATTTCCGGCGTCAACGCGCATTCAAGATTCATACGCGTGCGCAATTGCGTGCGCAGCGCATACACATCCGCATCGCGAATATGGCGGCGGTCTTCGCGTAAATGCAGCGTAATGACATCTGCGCCGGCCGCTTCGGCTTCAAGCGCTGCCTGGATTGGATCCGGATATGCAGTGCCGCGCACATTGCGCAGCGTTGCGACATGATCAATATTGACGCCTAAAGCGCACGGAACCGGGGTAGGGATTTCAATAGAAGTCATTTTATAAACGGTGTAAATCGCCCAAAACCCGCCGCGTATTCAGCGTTCCGTCCCCTAAAATATGATCGAGCAGAGCACGCATCAATGCTTTGCTTTGCGCAAGCGTTTGTTCACGTCCGTATTCATCCACTTCCATATCTAACAGAGTTTGGCCCGCAATGCGCGGATGGTGTGTAGGGTCGCCGCCGCGCGCCGCGCGTATGCCGCGCTCCGGTTCGAATATATAGACATCGCGCGCCTGAACCGGCGCGCGCGTGTCAAAAGTGCAATCGAATGCGCCGGTATATCCTGTTTCGCGCAATAACATATGCTCGAAAGAACGTAACGCCCGTTCCGGCGATTCTTCTTGCGTCAAACGCGTCAGCGTTAAGACGTAGTGATCAAAGAGCCGGCCGTAGTGTTCTTCGCGCGCGCAAAATTTCATCACCAGCTCGTTGACATAAAAACCCGCGAGCAGCGTCTCGCCAGTGAGCGGCAACAGTCCGCCCACCCATTCAGCGCCCGTTAGCAGGCGCAGTTCAAGCCGCCCGATCCACGAGATCAACAACGGCTGGAACGGCTGCAATAGACCGCGCAGCGTTGAATGCGGCCGCTTTGCGCCTTTTGCAAGCAGCCCGAGACGGCCATAGTCCCGGCTGAAGATATCCACAATAAGGCTTGTTTCACGGTATGGATAACGGTGCAAAACAAAGGCGGGCGCCTGCGCGATGCGCGGTCTCTTGATTCCATGCATATCAGCGCCAAATCTTTTAAAGACAATTCAACTGGAGGATATTATGTTAAGAAAATGGATGGCTTTGGCCCTATTTATTCCAATCAGCGGCATTGCTCAGTTTACGCCAGAGATACCGGGCTTTTGGAAGTGCAGATTCCATCAAGATCAAGGAAAGGAATTATGCTGCTGGACGGTTGCAGCGGGTGAAACAGATATATGTTATGAGCCTAATGACTTCTAGGCGGATTAAATTAAACCGGAGGGCGGAAGCCATCAATGGTCGATGAGCGCCTTCAATGCTTTCCCCGGTTTTACCTTGACCCAGAGGTTCAGATAGACCGATCCGCCGAATAGCTTTTCAAGGTCAAAGCGCGCTTCAGTGCCCATCTGCTTCAGTTTTTCGCCCCGTTCGCCGATGATCATTGCTTTATGCGTGACCCGCTCGACTAAAACGGTGGCGAAAATGCGGCGCAGCCGGCCCTTTTGCTCAAACCGGTCGACGTGCACGGTCGTGGTATACGGCAATTCATCACCCGTTAGGCGAAATACTTTTTCGCGCAGCGCTTCGGCGGCCAGGAATCGTTCGCTGCAATCGGTCAGCGCATCCTCAGGATAGACTGGGCTGCCCACTGGCAGATAGGGCAATACCACTTGCCGGCATTGTTCGATATCGTCCGGCCGTTTTGCTGACATCGGCAGCATTTCGCGGAAATCCCGCAGCGCGCGCATGCGCTCCAAAAAAGGCGGCAACGCGCTCTTGTTGGCGAGCCGGTCGACCTTGTTGGCAATCAGCAGCGTTGTCAGCGCAGTGTCGATTCTTTCCAGTACCCGTTGATCTTGGACGTCGTAACGCCCCGCTTCAACGACAAATAGGCACACATCGACGGCGCCAAGCGCGGCGGTCACGATGCGATTTAACAACTGATTCAATACACCGCCGTAGCGCGTCTGAAATCCCGGCGTATCGACAAAAATATATTGCGCTCCAGGGGAGGTATAGACACCTTGAATACGATAACGAGTCGTCTGCGCTTTGCGCGAAGTAATGCTGATCTTCTGGCCGACCAGCGCGTTGAGCAATGTTGATTTGCCAACGTTCGGCCGCCCGACAATCGCAATCGTGCCGCAGCGGAATTTCATCTGTGGACGGTTTTCATTGTCAGGATTTGCTTCCAGAATGCCTGATTTCTTCCAGCGCGCGCGTGGCGGCCTCTTGTTCCGCCGCGCGGCGGCTTGCGCCTAACCCCCGCGCTTTGATGCTCAGCGCCGGCACTGCGCATTGGATTTCAAACCGCTGCTGATGCGCCGCCCCGCGCGTTGCAATAACGGTATATTTCGGCAACACCATTTTGCGGCCTTGTAAAAATTCTTGCAAACGCGTCTTTGCATCCTTGCCGGATGTCTTCAAGTCGAGATGGCCGAGAATGGGCGCGTACAGATGCTTGATGACTGCGCGCGCGCAATCGAACCCGCCATCCAAATAAATAGCGCCGACAAGCGCTTCAAACGCATCGGCCAGAATCGACGGACGCTGACCTCCACCGCTTTTCAGTTCCCCTTCGCCGAGCCGTAAATCCTCGGCAAGATTCAGGGTTTGAGCAATTTGGCAGAGCATCTGCTGTTTGACCAAATGGGCGCGGATACGCGATAAATCGCCTTCCTCAAGTTTTGGAAAACGCTGAAATAACAAAGCGGTGACCGCGAAATTCAGGACCGAGTCCCCAAGAAATTCAAACCGCTCGTTATGCGGCGCGCTATGGCTGCGATGCGTCAAAGCGCGGCGCAGCAACGCCGGCTGACGGAACATATAATCCAGCCGACTTTGCAAGGTATTTTTAGAAGTCATTTCATAAATGGCTGCGAGACTGTGATTTGAGGTCGGGCGGTGCTCGGAATCCTCACATATTCATATATGCTCCGGTTCCTGCGCTCCGTCCTCCCTCAACTGACAGTCTCTCACCTATTTATGAAATGACTTCTAGAAGTATTGGAGGAGGGTGCAAACTACCGCGACGCGCGCCTTATGCACCGCCGCCTTGATGGCGGCGGGCGCATTGGGATGCATTGCAGCGATTTTTGCAGTATCTACGCTGCGCACTGCGCTCAATATTTGGCGTAAATGTTCTGCCTGAGCATAGGGTGTTGTTTCAAAACCCAAGTGCCCGCAAAAATGCGCTTCGCATGCTTGCACGGCTTCAGCGAAACGTGCGGGTTTGCGGATCGCGTCGCAGCGTTCGAGCAACCGCACGAGTGCATCCGCATCCAGCTCAAGCGCTTGATGGATACAACTATACTCACGCACGACCAGAATCGCCAGGTCGCGGCAGTCATTCGGAACCTTCAAACGGCGGCACACTTGTTGCGCGAGAGGAACGCCGCGCGCTTCATGTGCAGAATGCGCGGGCAGTTGTTCAGCAGGCTTTGCGCCTTTGCCTAAATCGTGCATTAAAACGGCAAATCGCGTCGCCAATCCGTAACCGCGCGCGGCCGCATGGTCGAGCGCCATCATCACGTGAAGGCCCGTGTCGATTTGCGGATGATGCTGAGCATGCTGCGGCGTACCATATAGCTGATCAATTTCCGGTAGCAGCCGTGCGAGCGCGCCGCATTGGCGCAACACGGCAAACATGCGTGATGGCTTCTTTTCCATTAGTCCGCGCGCGATCTCTTGCCAAACTCGCTCGGCAACCAGCGCATCGACTTCGCCATTCGCGACCATCGCGCGCATTAGCGCGATAGTTTCATCCGCAACCGTGAAATCGGTCAAGCGCGCCGCGAAGCGCGCCAGCCGCAGGATTCGCACCGGATCTTCGACAAAGGCATCGCTGACATGCCGTAAAACACACTTTTCCAAATCGGCGCGGCCATTGAATGGATCAATCACCGCTCCAGTCGGCGCGCCATTCGCATCCGCCGCGCGCGCCATCGCGTTAATCGTCAAATCCCGCCGCGCGAGGTCCTGTTCAAGCGTAACGTCCGGTGCGTAATAGAACTGAAAACCGTGATAACCGCGCGCCGTTTTGCGCTCGGTGCGCGCCAGCGCATATTCTTCTTGAGTCTGGGGATGCAAAAATACAGGAAAATCGCGTCCAACCGGCCGGTAACCGCGCGCGATCATCTGTTCAGGCGTGGCGCCCACGACGACGTAATCCCGATCTTTGACAGGGATGCCAAGACACTCATCCCGCACCACGCCGCCGACGGTATAAATTTCCATGAAAAATTCGTACTGTTCAGAACTTAGCGCGCGTGCGCCAGAAGGTCAATCACATTTTTGTCTTCGAGTTGTTCAAAGTTGCGGTAATACTGCCCGACTGCGCCGAACGGTTCGGGATGAAAGAGACAAACGCCGCGGTCCGCCGCTGGCAGAACCATTTTCCACACATCTTTTGGCGCAACCGGTACGGCAATAACCCTTGTTTTGACATCGGCGCGCCGCAAGGCAATGAGCGCCGCCTGTATTGTGCTGCCTGTAGCAATACCATCATCTACAATGACAATATTGCGTCCAGACAGCGCGCAGGGGCGTTGAGCGCCCGGGTAGATCTGACGGCGGCGTTCGATTTCGCGCAGTTGCATTTGCTTCTGGGCTTCCAGCGTGGCACGATCCAATCGCAAAGTCTGAATCAGTTTTTCGTTCCATACAGTTTGATGCACAGCGCCGTCTACCACGGCGCCGGCGGCAAGTTCAGGCATGCCGGGGACGCCGATTTTCCGCACCAGCAGAATATTGAGCGCAGCCTTCAGGGATTGGGCGATTTCAAATCCAACCGGCACGCCGCCGCGCGGCAGGGCCAGCGCAATCGGTTGGTCTATTTGAAAGCGCGTCAGCGCCCGCGCCAATTGTTGGCCTGCATCGCGCCGGTCTTTAAAAAGAGGTTTAACGCGCACTGTGCGTTCTGCAATGAATGATCAATAGACACTGTTATTGGAGAGTCCATATTTAAAAATTTTAGAATAATTTTTAATCGGTCACCGGAAAATTGAAATATGTATCCGGAAACGGCTCATCCTTTAACGTGTAATGCCACCATTCTTTTTGATAAGCCTCAAAACCGTGCTTCTCCATCAGCGCGCGTAACATGTTGCGATTGTGTTGAGCAACAATCCCGACTTCTAAATTATCGTGATGCGAACGCTCATCCATGCAATCAAAAGCGGTACCGAAATCCAAACTGTTTTCAGTGAAGCGCTCGCACGCGGGCGCGGTGCACGGAATCAAGCGCTGATTGGACAAATCGTTGGCTTGAGTTTGATTAGGGAGCGGAATAATCGTCAAATCGACGGTGCTGCCCCGCGAATGGCTGGATTTTTTAGCGACATAGCCCAGCTTGAAGAAGTTTTTTTTGTCAATGCGCGGATAAAACTCGGCCTTCATGTCCTGAAGTTCAGGCTGAAGGCTCCAGACTTCAAAGTCATCTACGCTCATCTGCGGGCGGTAGCCGTCATACACCTTTAAACTCAGACGGGATTTTCTAAGTTCCGCTTGCACTTGGGCCAATGCAAGCGCCGCTCGACGCGTCAAAATGCACTGCGCGGCTTCATAACCGGCGATTTTCCGGCCAACAAAATTGCGCGCGCCTGCATAACGGATCTCTTGAACGATATCAGGCGCAATATCTTTAAGAAGAACAAACTCCGCAGGGCGGCGGTGGACATAGGCTGAGGGCGCTGAATGAGCTGAAGATGTATTCATTGTTTTTGTATGGATACTCGTCGCGCTTCCCATCAGCACTGTCGCCACAGGTATAAAAATAAGGAACGTCAGTATACGCATTTCAAGCCTTCTTAAGCAATCTGCCCCAGAGTTTGATGATTCTTCAGTAAAGCGTTTTTATCCTCAACTTTTAGTATTTTTTCTTCTTGAATGATATTGTGTAAAGAGAAAGAATCTCGAGCATCACCGATATAAATAGGCTTTTCCAATACATCGAGTTTGCGAAGATGAGTATTCATACGGATAGATTGCGACAATTGCTCTATCTTGACTCTAGTATTGATTCCGCAGTTTCTAATGTTGAGATGTTTGATGGCAATATTGTTCCCTATTAAATTACATAATCTAAGGAATGCGTCATCGCTCACTACGCTTCCTGAGATATCCAGAAGCCCAATATTGAAAGAGGCACTGTTTTCAGGTTCTGTTTCAAAATGTTCGAGCAATGTTTCAAGATCAGTAGCGCTGATATTTCGAAAATGTAAGGATTGAATTGGCTTATTTTTAATAAATTCGGCCAGCCTCTTGATGCCTTGATTACAGAAGTAATTATTGGATAGATCCAATTTTTTGATCTTTACATTCTCCAGTCGAAGTGTTTCAACCATATTCTTTGTATCATTGTCTCCTATTCTGCTGGCATCCAGATTCAACAGAAAACGGATTTCCTGCCCTCCAGCATTTTGAGCCATACGGGCCAGATTTGAAAACAGAGAATTTACATCGAAAATATATCCTAAATCATAGATAAATTCTGGATTAGAAAAATTCTCTGTAATGGGAGTTTTTAATTCAACGGATTTTATAGGGAACTGATTCTGGTTTTGATCTGCAATAACTTCAAGAATAGTTTGAATGCAATTATAGGTGCTTAATGCATCACATTCTCTTTTGAATTTAAAAATATCATCTGTATTCAAAGCAAGGTGTTGATATTTTTCAGTGACTGATTTCACATTTTTTATAAATAAATCCTTTTCCGGGCCGGGCTTTTCCATCTTAATATCCCAATGAAGAGAGATACGCAACAGCGCCCCTGCCACCACTGCCCGCATGATATCTGGGCGCTCATCTTTCAAAATTCTTTCAATTTCAGAATTGGCAAGTTTATTTATTAACTTAAGATTGAGAGGTTCATTTTTATCATTTAAAAAAAGATACTTACAGGGCGATTGGGCATCTAATGTATACCTCAATATTTTAGAGGAGACTTCATTTGGAAAAGGGGGCAATATGCGGGGGGCATATGTAAGCATAGCGTGACCTCATTTATAAAAAATTGAAAGGCAGCGTGCTACATTCTGGATCGTTACGAGTCAATTCCTCCGGGCTTGAATGAATAAACAAGAAAATATTCTAAAGAGCGATCCTGCTTTTGGTATCGGGTTTAACCATGAACTTTGTGACGACTGCTATAGGTATATATAATGAGCATTCAAAAATCTGTATTGGCGTTCAACGCAATGCAGGCGTTACTTACGGTACTGAAACTGTAGAATTTATAATCAAGAAATTTCCAGTGCGCTTGCTGCACGCCTGCGTTTCTCTGAACCCATCTATTGCCTGCTTTTCCGCATACTGCTTTGAAATTGCAACCAGACCCTTTGGACGCGCATCAGATTATTACGGCCTATGGCGATGCTTTTGTTGAGGTCAACGGCATACCGTATGCGCATAGCATCATTGTGGAACCGGAGGGTCCGGTGCGCGCATGGCTTGTTCCTTCATTCGCTGCGCTGACCCGCGCTCACTTCCAAGATTTGGTTCAGGTCATTTCCCAGTCAGCGATGACCGAACTGCTTTTATTCGGCAGCGGCGCAAAACTGCGTTTTCCCTCTGCGCCGCTCATTGCACCGCTGGTTGAGCGAAAAATCGCATTTGAAACGATGGATAGTCATGCCGCTTGCCGCACCTACAATATTCTGGTATCCGAAGGGCGGAAAGTGGCCGCAGCATTGTTAGTCGGAACCGATGTCTGATTCTGTGTTAAGAAAATGTTTCGCATCGCCGCGCACACAACTCATTTTGCTTGCGGCTATTTTTGCGGTGATTTGGTTTGCGCAACTGAATATCCGCCATTTAATTCCAAGCGACGAAGGCCGTTATGCGGAAATGGCGCGTGAAATGCTCGCGAGCGGCGATTGGCTCGCGCCGCACTACAACGGTTATTTGTACTTTGAGAAGCCGCCGCTGCAGACTTGGATCAATGCCGCGAGCTTTGCTTGGCTAGGGATTGGCGATTGGCAAGCGCGTCTGTATACAGCGCTCTGTAGCTTCTTTGGCGTACTGCTGATTGGGTTGACCGGAGCACGCGTTTTTAATCCTCGTGTCGGTTTGTATGCGGCGCTTACGCTAGGCTCATCGCCTTATTGGAATTTGCTCGGGCATTTCAACGTGCTCGATATGGGCCTTGCATTCTGGATGCAGACGTGCTTATGCGCGTTCTTGCTGGCGCAGCGTCCGAGTGCAACGCCCGCAGCGCAGCGCGGCTGGATGTGGCTATGCTGGGCGTCGATGTCGCTGGCTGTGCTCACAAAAGGATTGGTCGGTGTGCTGCTGCCAGGCGCAGTGCTGGTACTGTATACGCTGATTGCGCGTGACCGGACACTTTGGAGGCGGCTCTATCTCGTGAGTGGCCTGTTGATCTTTACTGCGATTGCGGCGCCGTGGTTTGTCCTGATTCAGTCCCGCTACCCCGCGTTCTTCGATTTTTTCTTTATCGTCCAGCATTTCCGGCGCTATCTGACGCCTGAGCAGAACCGCCCGGGAGCCTTTTATTATTTCGTGCCGGTGCTCATAGTCGGCTTTTTACCATGGGCTTCACTTTTGTGGCAGAGTGTGTGGCGTGCGCTGAACGTACCGCGCCAGCCGAACGGTTTTAAGCCGACTTTGCTTCTCGTGATTTGGATTGCGTTTATTTTTATTTTCTTCAGCTTTTCGCATTCAAAACTGATCTCGTACACATTGCCCATTGCACCAGCGCTCGCGTTACTACTGGGTTTAAATTTGCCGTTGATCGAAAATGCACCATGGCGCCGTCATTTGATCGGTCAGACAATCCTGATTGCGCTCGGCTGCATTGGCGCATTTTATCTTGTCCGGCTTGGCAATCATACGCGCACGCCGAACGCGCTGTATCGCGCCTATCAAGTTTGGGTGTTTATCTCGCTCGCCGTTGTGGCGTGCGGCATTGTGCTTTCCGCTTGGATGAGCAGACGCAACGGGCCGCGCGCGATGAGGCGCGGTTTTATTTTTTACGCTCTTGGATGGTTTCTAGCAACGACAATCACAGGCAATGCGCACGAAATATTCGGCCGCGCCAGCGCGGGCATTGCCTTGGTCCAGTCTGTTCGAGCTGAACTCGCGCAATTGCCGCCTCACACACCCTTCTATTCGGTCGATATGCTCGACCATACAATACCGTTTTATCTGCGGCGCACCATGATTATGGTTCATCATCCGGATGAACTCCGCTTCGGCATTGAGCAGGAGCCGCATAAATGGATTCCAACCATTGATGAGTGGATTGAACGCTGGAAAAACGACCGCGCGGCGCTCGCGCTGATGCATCCCCCGCTTTATATCGAGCTGGTTGCGCGCGGCGTGCCGATGCGCGCGATTGCGCGCGATATGCGCCGCGTGGTGGTCGCAAAGCCTTAAAACCGATCCAAAAACTGACGTCCGCTCGCTACAGTTTTTGGATAGATTCTCAGTTTGATCCTAATCATTTATACGTGCCTCGCTCTTTTACCCATCCATCTTCTTTGTTGATTTCCTCCATCGTGGCGTGCGCGCTCTTTATGGAGAAGATGGATGAAACGATCATTGTGACCGCATTGCCAAGCATTGCGCGTGATCTTGGCGAAGATCCCATTGCGCTCAAGCTCGCGCTGACGTCTTACTTCGTCAGTTTGGCGTGCTTTATTCCGGTGTCCGGCTGGATGGCGGATAAGTTTGGCGCCCGCAATATCTTCCGCGCAGCGATTGGCGTTTTTATGAGCGGATCGGTTCTATGCGGATTTTCAAATTCGCTCGGTCATTTTGTTGCAGCGCGTTTTCTGCAAGGGATGGGCGGCGCAATGATGATGCCGGTGGGCCGCTTAATTATTTCCCGCAGCGTTTCCAAATCTGAATGGGTCCAAGCGCTCAGTTATTTGACCATCCCGGCGTTGATGGGACCAGTCATCGGCCCTCCGCTGGGCGGTTTGATTACGACTTTTTTAAATTGGCGCTGGATTTTCTTTATTAACGTGCCGGTCAGCCTGTTTGGCATTGCGCTCGCGACGCGCTATTTCAAGCATTTGGACAAGCAGGACGCGGTGCCGCCGCTTGACTGCATCGGCGCTCTCCTGCTCGCGCCTGGCTTAAGCGCTTTGATGTTTGGAGTTGCAACCGCAGGCCGGCATTTAGTGTCATTGCAATTGTCTCTTGCGATATTCGGCATTGGCGCGGCGCTGATGTGGGGGTATTTGAAACATGCAAAGCGTACCGTGCATCCATTGCTCGATTTTTCTTTATTGCGTGTACAGACCTTCCGCGTCAGTGTGCTCGGCGGTTTTTTATTTCGCGTCGGTTTGGGCGCGCTGCCTTTCCTACTGCCATTATTGTTGCAACTCGGTTTTGGAATGAACCCTTTACATTCAGGATTACTGACCTGTGCAGGCGCGGCGGGCGCGTGGCTGGTGAAATTCGTTGCGCCAAACATTCTGAGGCGTTTCGGTTTTCGTCGGGTGTTGACGGTGAATATTACGCTGGTTTCGCTTTCAATCGCTGCCATCGCTGGCTTCACAGTGCACACGTCCTATGCGGCGATGTTAGCGGTTTTGCTCGCCGGCGGCTGTTTTCGGTCCTTACAATTCACTAGCCTGAATGCGCTTGCCTATGCGGATATTCGTTCTGGGCGAATCGGCGCCGCAACGAGCCTTGAAAATGTCGCTCGCGAACTGGCTTTTGGAACAGGCATCACGGCCGGGGCATTTATTTTGCAAATATCGAGTTTTATACAGGGACATCGCGCGCTTGTCGTACAAGATTTTTGGCCCGCCTTTAGCGCGGTTGGTCTCATTACACTCGCGTCAATAGGATATTCGCTTCGATTGCCAAAGGATGCAGGCGATGAAATTGTCGGCCGGTAGGACATTTTTATCGAAACAATAGAATGAACTCTGTTTATAATATCAACCAAAGAGTTAAAACCAGATAATCCGTATAGAGATCCATTATGAAGTACCTACCATGTATGCTGGGATAAAGCGGTATATTCTGATTAAAACTGTCCACCGCACGCAGTTGAGTCGTCCATAATCTACAGACATGAATGAATTGACTTCTCTGGCCTTGACGGAGCCAAACAATATACCTGTACAGCGTGGACTCGTCGGCGTATTCGTTGACTATACCGCTATCTGTGAGATCGATAATGAAAATGACAAACTTCGATACCGCGGATATGACATACAGGAGCTCGTTGTCCACTGCGACTTTGAAGATGTCATTTTTCTACTATTGCGAGGTGAGCTGCCTAGTGCAATAGAAAAAAAGCAGCTGTGCCAGGCTTTGGACGCAAATAGGCAACTACCACAATTTGTTATCTCTGTTATCGACGTCCTTCCAAAAACCACCGCACCCATGGCCGCGCTTCGCACGGCCATTTCCGCACTGGGTTGCTGCGTGGAAAATAAGACCCCAACCGATGTTTCGGGTCAGGCGATTCAGCTTATTGCCTGTCTCCCTCTTGTGGTTGGTTGTTTTCGTGCACATGTGCATGGTACACGTGCACCGGATGTAACCACAGGACTTAGCCATGCCACCCATGTCCTGTCGCAGTTCACAGGAAAAAGACCTGATGAACTTGATCCTGAAGATGTTTCGGTGATGGACAAGATGCTCAGTATCCATGCCGAACACGAGTTAAATGCCTCCTGTTTTGCTGCTCGAGTCACAGCATCGGCATTGACTGACTTGCCAGCAGCCGTCACGACGGCAATCGGCACACTTGCGGGAAACCTCCATGGTGGAGCAAATGAACAAGTTTTACGAACAGCACAACAGATTGGAGAACCTGGCGCTGCTGATTCATTCATTGCACAAGCGTTGCTTCAAAAAAGAAAGATACCTGGATTTGGTCAACGGGGGTGCAAGGGGGAAGATCCTCGAGCCGTCCTTTTGCGTGCCCTAGCGGAAAGTGTTGCAAAACGCAAGGGCGGAAGCAGGGTTCTCCCTATATTGTTTGCAATGAACGAAGCTGTTCGTGCGCGGCGCAAATTATGGCCGAATGTTGATTTTTATTCCGCCGCGCTGCTACACGATTTAGGCATCGAAACCGACCTCTTTMCCCCTCTTTTTGCGTGTAGCCGTATTGTCGGCTGGRGKAGTCATATTTTGGAGCAATTGAACAACAACCGGCTTATTCGGCCGAAGGCAAAGTATATCGGTCCTTCTTACCGTCCGGTTCCAGAGGAATGATCATGAGCTTACGCAGCCAGATATCTAAGCGTCTGATTTTTGTTTATCTATTAGATGGCATAGGTTCAGGAGTTCCAAAAAGCCCGAACGCCCTGAACAAGCAAAAGAACGCCACCTAGGATGACCGTGCCATCGAGAATCAGAATATGTTTTTTCTCAGGCAAGCGTAAAGTCAAGCGCTTCGCAAGAAATGCGCCTGGAATTGAACAAACGCCGATAGTCAACGCCATGGCCCACAGGAAAAATGGCAGTGCACCTGCTGTTTGAAACACAATGACCTTAGCTATTCCGAGAACCAGGGAGATACCGGCATCCGTTGCAATAACGGCAGATCCGCTTAAACCAGCCGAGAGCAAGATGGAGATTAGAATGACTCCTGAGCCTGAAGTTCCTCCTGTAAGAAGGCCATAGCCTGCAGCGGCTACAGGTAGCGCCCGCAACGGGAGATGGCCTCGTTTCCGGATCAAGTTGACTCTCAATGGAACAAGCAAAATCAGCATTGCGCCAATCAAAATAGTTACTCCAGGGCCGGATAAAAGCGTATATCCGTAGGCAGCTAACAGACAGCTTGGCGCAGCGCTAAGAATGACCAGGCCAGCTTTCCAACGATCGAAATCGGACCAAAACGCCAGCAGCCGGCTGGCGTTAGTCAACAACGCCGACAGACTGATGACGGGAACCACAGCTTCCGCACCGATGATAGAGACAAGAGCGGGCGGCAAAAGCAGCCCTGTCCCATATCCGGCACAGCCGCCTAAAACAGAAGCCATGAAAGCGACCAGGCCCACTAAAATATACTGGTTGAAGTCACTCATTAAGCACTGCTGCGTCTAGAAAGGAGAGAAAGTTCTATTCATTCTGGAGCCAAAAGTGCGTTCCGATTATTTCAATTATTGATTGCTTTCTTTTTTATCTTAAACCGATGTTAAAGCCGTAATTTCATATGCTTAATTGCATTACTTCGGATAAAAGGCGCTTGTCTCTACGTACAGCGCTTCAGCACAAAAAATGTCTGCGTGTACTGGAAACGCATAGTCCAATTTCTGCGTTACTTGTAGAAAAGACCTGTATCCGAGATGAACAAAGTCACGAAATCATAAGCTATGATGCATTTTGGTCCAGCTCATTGACAGATTCCACAGAACGAGGAAAACCTGATATTGAAGCACTCGATATTCCATGTCGCCTAGCAAATATCCATGAAATTTTTGAGGTGACGACAAAACCTTTGATCATGGATGGGGATACGGGAGGCAAGCCAGAACACTTTAAGCTCAATGTCCGTTCATTAGAGCGCATCGGCGTCTCAGCCGTCATTATAGAAGATAAGATAGGCCTAAAAAGGAATTCTCTGCTTGGCAATGAGGTCGTTCAACAACAGGCGACCCTCCAGGAATTCTGCCACAAAATCAGTGAAGGCAAAGCATCGCAAATGACAAGCGACTTTATGATCATTGCGCGTGTTGAAAGCTTGATCCTAAAGGCCGGAATGAATGATGCCTTGAAACGAGCTTTTGCCTACGTGGAAGCGGGGGCAGATGGCATCATGATCCATAGTCGGCAAAAAAATGAGGATGAAGTGAGAGAGTTTGCTCAAAGATTCAGAGACCAGTATTCTGATCTCCCCTTAGTCTGTGTACCCACAAGCTACGCACAGACCTATTTTTCAGATTTAGAAAAAACGGGTTTCAACGTCGTGATCTATGCGAATCATATGCTGCGCTCAGCTTACCTAGCCATGCAGCTTACTGCAACCCACATTCTCAAATATGGACGCACCCTGGAAGCAGAGCAGGGTTGTCTAAGCATCAAAGAAATTCTCGAATTGATCCCTGGAACGCAATAATGATTCTAACTCACCTTGTTTCATACATTTTTAAATATTCTAATAATACAACGGCTTCAGCGGCAATCCCTTCACCGCGTCCAATAAAACCCAGTTGTTCATTGGTTTTCGCTTTGATATTGATGCAGTCAAGCGGAAGGTTAAGCTCAGCCACAAGATTGGCGCGCATGGCCGGAATGTGGGGGCCAAGTTTGGGCGCCTGCGCGATGATTGTGCTATCGGCGTTGACGATCCGATAGCCGGTTGCATTGACAAGTTGATGCGCTGCGCGCAACAAAACGCGGCTATCGACGCCTGCGAAACGCGGGTCAGTATCGGGAAAATGTTGTCCGATATCGCCGAGCGCGGACGCGCCGAGCAGCGCGTCGATCAGCGCGTGCAGCAGTACATCCGCATCCGAATGACCGCGCAATCCGCGCTCGTAGGGAATGGTGACGCCACCGATGATCAACGGCCGCCCAGTGACGAGTGCATGAACATCGTAACCTTGCCCGACGCGCAAAGTAGAGGACATATGCGTTCCTGTTTCCTGTTTGAGCATCGCTCCAGCCCATGCAAAATCTTCCGGATAAGTCACTTTGGCGTTGCACAGATGGCCTTTGACGAGCAGGGGCGCATACCCCAGCGCTTCAAGCGCGCTCGCTTCATCGCTGAACGTGCGGCCCGCGCGTTGCACGCGGGTGAGCGCCGCGCGCAATAACCCAAACCTGAACATTTGCGGTGTTTGCGCGCACCATAACCTGTCGCGCGGCTCAGTGCGTGCAATACGCAATGGCGCAGAGGACACTGCGCCGTTTTTTGAGGCGCGCTTGAGCGTATCTGTGAGCGGCAGCGCCATAATGCCGCCCACTGGATTATCCTGTACGGCGCTGATCAACGCGCGAATCAACGCGGGCGTAATGCCGGGCCGGGCCGCATCGTGGACGAGCACCCAATCGCTGTCATGCGCTCCCAATTCAACCAACGCGTTCAATCCATTCAATACAGATAATTGCCGGGACGCGCCGCCGCACCGGCGCGGCTCGAAACGCAAGCCTTCAAAGTGACGCATATCGAAGTGCGCATCTTCGGGCGCGAGCGCAACTAGGATATGCGCCAGCTCGGGACATGCGTTGAATGCAGATAAGATGTGATAGAGCAGAGGATGGCCGGCAAGTGGTCGATATTGTTTAGGAGCACCGGCGCCCGCGCGCGTGCCCACGCCGGCGCATGGGATTAGAGCGAAAAGCCGGGGCCGCACCTGTACGCGAGAATTGCTCAAAATAATGAAAGAAGCGCGGTTTTCTTAAAAAGAAATCTGATACATTATATTTACAAAAGGGTGTTTGCTCTTTAAAATCACAAGCTTTTCGGAGAGAGGGGGTATAGCTCAGATGGGAGAGCGCTTGCATGGCATGCAAGAGGTCAGCGGTTCGATCCCGCTTACCTCCACCAGATAACGGTGGCGCAGCCCCTTATGTTCTCGGCCATGTTGTAAAGGTTTTGAAGTCCCCTTCGTCTAGAGGCCCAGGACACCACCCTTTCACGGTGGGTACAGGGGTTCGAATCCCCTAGGGGACGCCACCTCTATCAAGCAGTTGAGTTCCAAAAGCTCAGCCGCTTGACACACAACTGGAGTGGTAGTTCAGTTGGTTAGAATACCGGCCTGTCACGCCGGGGGTCGCGGGTTCGAGTCCCGTCCACTCCGCCAATAAATCACTTAATTTTCAAGGGTTTGCGCATTCGGCAAACCCCTTTTACTATCAGCTTCTGGCAGCAAACGTGAAGAAAACGTGAACGCTCTGGGTAAATCCCGACCAATCATTCCCTCCAAAGTAGCAGAGACCTTCAACAGATGATTTGCCGACAGGTGTGCATAGCGTCGTACCATCGACGCAGATTGCCATCCTCCGTAAGCGTTCGGTTATGAATTTATTCTGATAATTGATCTCCTCTGTCAATTTTTAATTGACGCCAGACAAGCTTGAAGCAATTGCCAATTATGAGCCAGCCGTGAACGATCTCTTTCAGGATGCCAAAGATGAATGACGGTTAGGGCGAATTTGCCAGATTTGCGCCGAATGCCAGACGAGAGTAGGCGAATCGCTAGTTCATGATCTTCGTAGCCATAACCTAAGAAAGCTTCGTTGTAACCCTGCACCCTTTCAAAATCTTGTCTCCAAAGACCCAGAAGGTTAACTGTTTTCTGCCAGCAGCGAGGCGAGAATTTGCGCAATGGGCCAATCGGTAATCGCGCTAAACGAATGATTCGATTACATTCCCCCTTTTTGTAGACATGGAACCATTGTTTGAGATTCCATAAATAGATGGGTTGTTGTTGAGACAGAATTTGACGGGTCAAGCGACTGTTCAGCATCACGCGATTACCCGCAACAACCCATCCTTTTTCAGCGAGTAGATGGTGTCTCTTGACGAAATCAGGCCGTGGGACACAGTCCCCATCCAGAAAAATGAGGTAATCAGATCGTGCTTGACGGACTGCTTGATTGCGGATTTTGGCGGCTCGAAAGCCTTTATCAGGCTGCCAAACATGCTGGATTGGGTAATCCACTTCTGCTCGTATACGAGTAATCAAGTCACGAGTTTCTTGAGTGGAGCCGTCATCCGCAATAATCACTTCATTGGGTAATCGGCTTTGTATTTGCAGTGCCTGAAGTACCAATTGCAGAGCGTCTGGGCGATTATAGGTTGTGATAATGACAGATACGGAAGGAAGGTCCATTATTTATCAGTAAAGTTGAACAACAATCTTGTTGCTGTCTACGCTGCTAACCAGTAATCTATTGATCGGAATTGCGCAACTCACGCAAGCGATTCATCAGAAAAATTAGGATTCTTCTCAGCCTGAATCATCCCAATAAAGCAATCCATCTCAGCTTTTGCTTTGCTCAAAAGCACTCAATTCTCCATCCCCTTCAACCTCCATGCCGCTGGCAGTGCTAAAAGCCCGAAGAACATAATGTAAAAGGCGGGGGAACATTAGCAGACCGGTTTTCTGGATCATCCAAGTACATATCAGTGGTGTTGTGCTGCCTAAAAAAACGGCTGGGAGCGTATACGCTAAATTCATGCCACGGCACCGCACGGCAGTAGAAAAATATCTGGCAAGCGCTTCCATTACTACGCCGGCAACGCTACTCGCAATCACGGCCAGTATTAATTGTGTCGTTAAGACGGTAGAGAAAGAGGCAGATTGCAGACCAAACCATAATGGGTAGACTAATAAGAGCGTTACAATAAGATTTACTCTGACGATTTTCTGTACACCTAAATACCGAGAAAGCATTCCAGTGACTAAATAGAATGGAACTAGCGTCAGTAAAACAAGTACATTCGTAAATTGTGCGAATGACGCCGGATAATCCAAAAAGCTGGTCAAATAGGAGGGCATCCAAACAGTGAGCACATAAGAAAAAACGGTTACGGAAGAAAATAGTGAAGCCCCGTCTAGTAAGGGGTGTTTCAACAGTGAAGAGGCAGAATCTAACTTATCGCATGGTTGAATAGGCAGATCATGGATTTCACGTCGGATAAAGCCAATCCCAATTGCAAGTGGAATACCCAACAAAAACGGAATACGCCACGCCAATTCCAAAATGACTGGACGGCAAAGTATCGGAATAACAAAAAAGCAACGAGCGAAGCGAATAACGTCCCCAATACTGAACTGACCGTAATGATGCTGCACAATATGCTTTTTCTATCAATAGGCGCTGCTTCAAAAATATAACAGGTGTTACCTGGCAATTCTCCGCCCATTGCAAACCCTTGAACCAGCCGCAACACAAGCAATAAAATAGGCGGGAATGCTCCGATCTCTTTATAAGTTGGTAAAAATCCAATCAATGCCGTTGGCACGGCCATCAGCAGCAGCGCGATCTTGAGAAGTCGGCCTCGGCCTACCCGATCTCCCATGACACCAAAAAAAGCTGCCTAATGGGCGAACAAGATACCCAACGGCAAAGACAGCAAAAGCCTGTATGACCCTACTAACAGAATCAGAAGAATTGAAAAAAAGCTGGCCGATGATCTCGACTAGATACGCATAAATACTGAATTCGTACCATTCAAAAACGTGGCCACTAAGCCAACTTTTAAAAGACTACGCGCCGAATTCATGCGCATTTAGGCAGATTATGCGTAGCCTGATACACATTTCATGCCAATAATCTTATTCTCCATTATCTTTAAGGTTACAGAGAAGAGCATTAGATATTTCATCGGAACAGTCGCTTTCTTGAGGGATTGAAAATAAAGTCTGCATTTCTTCCAGAGTCGGAAGTTCAGCGAAATAGCCATCAATGTCCAAATATATCAGCAATTGTTTAATCGCCTGTTGCTCTGGATAATATTTTCTATAAAGTTCTAGAAGATCAAATAAATTCTTTTGTAGAGTCAAATCCTGACTATATGTAAGGATCGCAACCTTCTTATCTGTATGCGGACTCAAAATGGGCAACTTGATCGTACTGGTAATGAGCACAAATCCTTCAGAAGAGAAGACAGGACGTTGATTTGTAACAGGGCATTGCGTGTCTTTAACTTGATCATCGAGTTTTTTCACCGTCTCTGCTTCGTTCTGTCTCCAATGTTCAAAAGCAGGGCTGCCAAAGTCCCATTTTGAAAAAATACAGTCTAGATCAGTTAAGCCCACTATTGTATCTACAGTTTCAAGCCCCAAACATTTGACATCGACTAGATTATCTTGGATATATTTCTGCGTTTGAGCGTCTTTCAAATTCGCTATATAAGGTGATTCTTCAATCAAATCAGAGAGAGCACTATTGGCACATCTCAACGGCTCATTCGTCTCTAACAATCGCTTTACTTCAGCATACATTTCTGACTCCCCGATTTAAATGAAAGAGAAATTGAACTATGCAAGAAAATATGAATAGTTAAAATCAGGTTAATGCTGAGAAAATTTATCCAGAGCGCATAGATTAAGGAAAAACCGAGCTTCCAAACAATATTCTCTGCCTACTGTTGCGCTTTTAAGACTTATCTTTTATAGTAGAAAAGTACCGTATAGTTTATAAGTTACTTTAAGCTTCAAAAATTAAAAACTTACATAAATAATAAGGGGAAAATACCGAATATGCCAACCGCTCAAGAAAAAGCCGCATTTTCAGAACGTTTGAAACTGGCTCTACGCAAGAGTAATTGTCCTGTCAAAGGTGCAACAGATTTAGCACGTCTTTTTAATCTGCAGTACTGCACAGGCCCTGGAATCGGTATTTCAGTCCAAGCTGCACATAAATGGCTAAACGGTTATACAATTCCGACCGCTGACAAAATAAAAGCATTGACCGAATGGTTAGGTGTATCCGAGCACTGGCTCACTACGGCCACTCCTAATGAATTAAGCCAAAATGCAGAAAGACGTCTGCCTTCATCGGCAATGTCTTTGCTAGAGCAGATCAAGGCGCTAACTGAGTATAAACGCCATTTCGTCAAAGAGTTAGTCAGATATCTAACAGAATAATTGGATGTGCAGCCATATATGCGCAATCATTTTCAGAGCCGAGCGATTAGTCGAAAAAATATTTACGCGGCGGCTTCGAGATCAAAATCAATATGAATCACGCGATAAGGCACTCTCAGCTTTCGCATCTCATCACGCTCATTAATCCGAGTGCGCGCAATACAGCTGCATCTTCATGCACACGTTTGACATCCCGCTCTAGTTCTCGCGATAAGCTTCTTAAACTGATTGGTCCCACCGCCTGTAACTTCTCAAGCAAGGCCCGCCGTTTCGGCGTAATTGTCTTAAATCCGTATCTTTCCGAAGCCTAATTGTTGCTGTTTTCATAGTCCCTCCCGCTTTCTAACTTCAGCCAGAAATTCTTCAAGCAGGGCATCGAGTGTGTTGAGCTGCATATGTTCTTCGTAAGCGTCCGGTTAAAAGCCTTGTATAAAAGCAGGCTTTAGATCATCAGAATAGGTGTCCACT
>LXRJ01000029.1 GCA_001684025.1 Candidatus Glomeribacter gigasporarum
CCGTGCCAGATGGAACCCGAAGGCGCGATTAAATGCGCGCGGTTGCGGGTGACGCGCGCAACCTGAGGGGTAAACCACGCCGCCGGCAGCGTCGCGCCAATCGTGACCGCGCTCGCCGCCAGCGCCGCGAGCAACCAAGGGAGGGCGCGCGCGCAAGCGCGGCCTAAGCGGATGAAAAGAGTAGCAGTCATTTCATAAATAGGCGAGGGGCCTCAGCGAGGGAAGGACGGCGTTATGAGATGACTTTCATTCATTGAGGGGCGCGCAGCAGTGTGTCCACTTCAACCTGACCGGCTTGCGTGAGCGCTTTGATTTGGCTTTCGGCGACGCGCACTTTGTATTGTTTGCGCGCGCGCTCAAGCCAGGCGGCCCAGCTTGAAAACGGGGCAGCGCTGAGCTGGATCCGCGCGCCGGCGCGCACTGTTGAGATTTTTGCTGCGTCTAGCCCAGAGGCCGCAAGCGATGCTTTAAGGGCAGCGGTGAGCGCTTCTCCGGAAAGCGCTGTACCGACAGCGGCGCGCGCCAGCCGGCGCGCCTCCTGTTCTTGCCGCTTCATCTGCGCGAGCGCGCTTTGCAGAACCGGTATTTCGGCGCTCAGACGAGCGCGATGCGCGGCTGCGGGCGCCCATAACACACCGTATAACAGCGCGCTGCCGAGCAGTACGCCAAGCATTATTAGCAGGTTTTTTTCGCGTGCGTTATGCGCATGCCAGAATTCGCTGAATGCTAAGAGCTTGAGTTTCATCGCGTGTGAGCGCCTGTTCACGATCTTACTTTCGGTTGACTGTATTCAAAATCCATTTTCCATTTTCGAAACGGCCAGATAGGCCATTGTCCGCCAGCCGATGTTGAAACGCAGCATCTAATTTCACGCCCGTTTTGAAGACGACTTCGAGGGTCCGGTCATGGTAGCGCAGCTGTTCAATGCTTCCTTCCTGACTTCCTTCCTGAGCTTGGCCGAGCGCACGCGCCAGCCCCTGCGCGAGACTGAGAAAATCATCCGGCGCCGGTTCGCCGGCCTGAATGCGCAACATGTCCAATTGACGCGCCATTTGCACAGGCGCATCGAGTACGCTCGTGGTCCTTGGAAAGGCCGAAAGCAGCGTTTCAGTTTGCTGCGCAACCAAGGCGTCGCGCTGACGCGCGAGCAACAGCCAGTGCAAATTTGCACCGCTGATGGAAGTCAGCCCGGATGCCGCCAGAAGAATCAGCGGCGCGCGCCAATGTTTCAGCGCGCCGCGCGGAATACGCCAAAGCGGCGCGGCGAATTCAAATTGGCACAGGTCAAACCGGCATTCCAGCGCCGTGCGCGCGAGCGTTTCAAAAGACAGAGGACGCGCTTTAAGCGATGCAGGCAGCGCGGCGGCATGGTCCGGCGCAGTGTTGAGCTGATACAGCGTCATCAGTGCGCCGCGCGTGATGGCGGCAAGCGTATCCGCAAGCGCATCGGCGGGTATGTTTAATCCTTCCGCATGCGCGCCGTGTGTCAGTGCCAATTCAATCCATGGCGGATCAGCATCGGTTGGATTGGAAGGGTATGCAAGCACGCACCAGGCGGATGCCAGATCGTCCGTTTCAGGGTTAGGCAGACAACCGCTCAGAGGCACGGCGCGCAGCCGCAGGTGGCCTGCCTCGGTAAAGGCGGTGTGTATAAACCGGAACCAATCGCGGTCGATGATGCCGAGCCGGCGCGTGCGTGGCGCCGCGGACGTGTCTGCAGGATTTGATTTGGATGCGGAACCCCGGGCGAGCGCCGGCTCCAGCGCAATATGGACGCTGCGCGGATCCTGCAGCAGTTGATCTTCGACCATATTCGGCAGCGCGGCGCGCAGCCGCGCTTTGGAGAGCGGCGCAAGCGGAACGTTGAGCAGCAGAATATCGCGCGCCGCGATCAACACAATGGTCGTGTGCGCTTTAGGCAGCAGCGCGAGCGTCGCACAACCCATGCGCAGCATATGCATGCGCCGGTCGAACAGGATGAAGGGCAGCGCGCCTAATTGCCATTGCGCTGCAACGATGGCCATATTGCGCGGCGGGAGTTGGACAATGAGCGTCGTCACAGTTTCATTACTCAATTTCTGCATCGCGCACCCGCACGATGCGGGTTTTTTGCGTTATGCGATTCCGGTAGACCAGCGCATCGCGCGCGAGCCGCACGCGCCCATGCCGGATGCGTCCGTGAATGATTAAAAAATCGGTTTTGACATCGAATTGTTGCGCATTTGCGTCAAACTGAAGCGGCGCGCCCGCAACCGCGCGCGCCCGGTTGATAAAGTCCGCCGGATTGACGAAAAAAATCTGTTCGCGTTGTGCGGCCAGCGATTGCGCGTTCGCCAATCCTAATCCTTCAAAGATCGCGGCCATCACTTCGGCGCGCGCCGTATTCACATTCACCGCGCTGCGCTGCGGCAGTACGGTCAAAAAAGGCGCTAACCGGGCAATGATTTCGCGCGAGAATCCTGGCGCATCCAATAGCATCGCAAGATCGTCCAAAAAAAGCGGTTGCGTTGCAGCATCCAAATCATCCGCTCCGCGGTCTTGAGCGGTGTGTGCATTCGGCGCATCAGGACCCGCGAGCGCAGCGCGCAGATGCGCCGCAGCGGCATTGGCTAATTCCGGCTCGAGCTTCAATATCGAGAGCAAACGCTGGAAATTTTGAATCTGCGCGAGATCCGGCTGCCATTGGCCGGACGCCGATGCACCGACCAGATTACGCAGGTTGAATTTTGCCTGCGCGTCTTCAACCCAGCCGAACAGTTCCGTATCCTCCCCCACCTCTGCGCGGACCGCATCGCCCGTGCGACCCAATACATCGGACAAGCGCACCGGGGCGAGCGGCACCGCCCAAACACCGCCCAGATAATCGACCGGCGTGGCTGCGCCTAACGCCCGCAGTGTAAAACGGATCCAATCCAGCGCGCCGCGTTCGACCCAGCGCGCTTGCATCGCCAAGCGCTGATTTTCAAGGCGCCGGATTTGCACATGCTGCCGCCAGAGCAGGCCGGAAACGAGAAGCGCGGCCAACGCAACGACGAACAGCGCCGTGATCAGCGCCGCGCCGCGCGCGCGTTGTGGGGAAGGAGAGGCCCCATTTCTATTGTTCATTTCCAGAGCATTTTTATTCACCCACAAGCGCGATACGCGTCAACGCACGCCGCATGCCTGCGCAATGTACTCGGATTTCAATTCCGGATACGCTGCGCGGATGGATTAAATCTCCGGCTGCGGCCGCATTTTTGGGCGGCTCTGCGCGCAGATGATCATTCCACCCCAGCTTTGGCACCCAAACACGCACCTTGAACGCAAGAACATCGTGCATCAGCGTCACCGCGCTCCAGCCCTGTTCAGCGCCCGCGGGCGCTSCCAGCGCCTCGCGCAGCGCAGCGCGCGTATCCAACAGCGGCGACGCGGCGCGAATGATGCGCTGCCCTTGACGGTAATAACGGATCAACTGTACGCGTGGCGCTTGTCCGGAGGCGTCGAAGCGGCGCGCAATTTGCAACTGGTTTTGACGAACCATCACAGCGGGCGCGCCCATCACGTAGTCCGCTACTGCGGCGCGCGCATCAAGGCTGAATTGATCAAAGAATTGCGCCCGCGTGCGCTCGTTTTGCAATGCGGCCGTTACCGTTTCGCGCGCGCGCAAAATTTGATCCAAGCCGCGCCATGACAGAATCGCAACGAGCGCAAGAATCGAAATTGCAACGAGCAGTTCGATCAGCGTAAACCCGTATACGTGTATGTCGTATCGAATAAACTGGCTCTGTTTAGAGCATTTTTCAGTGAGGTTGCGGCCGAGGCGCGCGCGCCGCGCTGCGCCGTGCAAGCCGCTGAAAAACGCTCTAGGGGTTTGTTTCATGGGAAAAAACTGTCACCAAACGCACCCATTCGCGTGTCTGCGCCGGACTGCGCACAATCATTTCCACGCTTCTAAAATTTGGATTCGGCGTTGCAACCACAATACGCTGGACGCTAAAGTCGTCATTGCCTTGCGCGCAGCTCAATTGGATGGTGCCGATCGGCGGCCAGATGCGTTCCAGGCGCATCTGCGCGAGCGCATTATCCGCGCAAAAGCCCGCCAGCATGCGCTGATGCAGTTCACGGCTACCGTGGGTGACGCCGCCCGCGGCGCGTAAGGCAGCCATCAGGCCCGTCGCGATGATCATCAGCGCAACCAAAACTTCGATCATCGTAAAACCGGCGGCTATGTTGGCATTCCAAATGCCCGACTCCGCATCACGGCCGCGCAGTAAATTTGAAAACAGGTTCTGAGTATTCATGACTGCACGCGGTAATAGCCGTCGCCGCGGCTGACGATGTGCACGCATATCTCCCCTCTGCAGAGCGTGATGGTGACGGGCTGCGCGATACTTTCAGCGCCGAATATCATGCGCTCGGCGGGGGTGTGCGGCGGCGCGCCGGGCATTTCAATGATGACTCGATCAACAGGCGTTGGCCAGTTGCGCGGCGCATAGAGGTCGTCGCGTAACGGCTGCCAGTTGCCCTCTTCATAGATGAGAAAAACATAACCGCCTTTGACGGGCTGCCAGGCCATTGGACGCGCGCGAATCTGCGCTTCATCGGTCGCAGACTCGAATAACACCGCCAGACGCTGACCGGTTTCAACCAACTCGGTGCGCGGGTTGCGCGAGATCGTCAAAGCCGCCAATGAGACGAGCACTCCCGCAATGACCAGCGTAATGAGCACTTCAAGCAATGTAAAACCCGCGCTGCGTTGTGAGTGGTTCTGCGCTGCGCCCGTACACTCCATTTTTGATGCGTTTCTAGAAGCGATTTCTGAAATGACTGCTACTGCCATGAGCCGATATCCGCATCATTCCCTTCACCGCCTGGCTTACCATCCGCGCCGTAGCTGAAGATGTCGATCTCGCCATGAATGCCCGGGTTTAAGTATTGGTACGGATGGCCCCACGGATCATTCGGCAAGCGTTCCAGATAACCGCCGTCTTTCCAGTTATTCGGTACCGGCTCSATGGACGGTTTTTCGATCAAGGCGTGCAATCCTTGCGCTTGCGTCGGGTAGCGGCCATTATCAAGCCGGTAGAGCTTCAGCGTCTGGGCGATGGTTTGGATGTCGTGTTGCGCCGCGAGCCGGCGCGCTTGATCTGGATAGCTCATCATCTTGGGCACCACAAACACGGCTAGAATGCCGAGAATGGCAATAACGACCATCACTTCGATCAAAGTAAATCCGCGCTGGCAGCGCGCAGCGCGGGCTTGATGTTGTTTCCGGCGGATACGGCTCATGCGATGCCACATAGTTGCTCCATCCATTGATCAGTTAAACGGGCGCTTTTATCACCCTGCAATATAAATATGAATGCTATTTTGCACTCGCCACGCGTTGTTTACCTCGTTTCTCTCCTCTGCGTTGCGGTATTTTGCGCCACGCTGACATTTTGGGTGATGACGCTGGCGACGCGCGCGCTTGCGCCGCCGGCGGCGGTTGCGCCGGCGCGCGCGCCGCTTGGGATTGAGGCGGCGCTGCGCTTATTCGGCGGGGAAACAGGCGAAGCCCGCAACGACATCCAGATCTCCGGCGTGCTTGCGCTGGGGACAACCGGCGCGGCGGCGATTATCAGCGTCAATGGTCAGCCTCCCTTCACGCGTTCTCTAGGCCAGCGCATCGATGCGCAGACACGGTTGATTGAAGTCCGGCAGCGCTCAATCGTGATTGAGCGCGGCGGCGTTAAAAGCGAAGTGTTTTTGCCCGCGCCCGCGCAAGCGCCAACGATCTACATGCGCGCGCCGAAGTCTATCCAAGGACGTTCAGCGCGTGAATGATGCGCGCGATGCCGATTTTATGCGCTGCGCGATGGCTGCGGCGTTGGCAGCGCGCACGGCGGGSGAAGTGCCGGTTGGCGCCATCGCTGTGTATCGTGATCAACTCATTGCAACCGGTTTTAATCAACCGATCCGCACGCATGATCCATCCGCGCACGCGGAAATTGTCGCGCTGCGCGCTGCGGCGCGGCGCCTGCGCAATTACCGGCTGCCCGAGTGTACGCTCTACGTGACGCTGGAGCCGTGTCTGATGTGCGCCGGCGCAATCATGCACGCGCGGCTGGCGCGCATCGTCTACGGCGCGCGCGATCCHAAARCCGGCGCCTGCGGCAGCGTTGTGAATGCCTTTGAAAATACCCAACTCAATCATCATACTCAGCTCAAGGGCGGCGTTCTGGAGGCCGAATGCGCGCGCTTGTTGAGTGATTTTTTTGCCGAGCGGCGCAGAATGCAGAATATTGCATGCCAAAATGCTTGAGGTGAGATAGGTTCTAATCCTGTAAAAAATATTCAACCGTCGTGACGACGCGTACTTTCTTGATTTGCGGACTGCCTTTGTCGCGATTTTCAATGATGACCTGGCCTTGATGCGCGGTGCGAATTTTGCCGAGCCGCGAGCCTGAATCTTGAGCAAACTGCTCGGCGGATTTACGCGCATTGGCGGTCGCCTCGGCGATCAATTGCGGCTTGATATCGTTCAGACGCGTATATTCGAATTCAGGCCGGCTGGCGTCATAGTCATCGCCGATATAGCTGACGTTGATCTGCACCCCGCAGCTGATTAATTCACTGCTTCGTTTCAGCGCTTCTATCGCTTGGGGCACGCGGCGAAACCGCCCGCTGCCGCAAGGCCAAACGCAAGGAGTAAAGCGGTCATCATTGAACGTATCGGGAGAGCGTATTTGGACATTGAAAACTCCGAAAAATAAAGTTGAATGAATCATTTGAATGCTATTTACAAAAAGGCGGCGATGAAGTTTTCAAAAACAGCGCTTGCAAATCACTTAAAAAACGCCGCCCAAGCGGCGTCGGGACGATCGTTTGATGATCTCGTATCAATAAGCCGCGCGTAATGGCGGCGCGCAGCGGCATCTCAATCGCACGCAGCGGCAGGCCGGTGCGCTCAGTGAATTGGTGAATTGGAAATCCTTCAGTCAATCGCAACGCGTTCAACATAAATTCAAACGGTACATCCTCTGCGCTGACTTCATATTCCTGCTGGATCGGCGCGTTCTCTGCGCATTGTCGGAGGTAAGCTGTAGGTTGCTTGTAGCGCACTTGTCGGACGATGCGCTGCGGAAATGAAAGTTTGCTGTGCGCGCCTGCGCCGATGCCAAGATAATCGCCGAATTGCCAGTAGTTCAAGTTATGTTGGCAGCGCTGATGCGGTTGCGCGTAGGCGGATACTTCGTAATGAGCATAACGCGCATCGTGCAGGCGCGCATGAATCCAGTCTTGCATATCTGCGCATTGCTCGTCATCGGGTAGGCGCGGCGGATATTTCGAGAAATAGGTATTCGCTTCAAGCGTCAACTGGTAGATCGACAGATGCGGCGGCGCGTACGATAAAGCGGTTTCGATATCTGCGCGGCACTCGTCGAAGGTTTGACCGGGCAGTGCGAACATTAAATCCAGATTGAAATGATCGAATGCATCGCGCGCGATTTCGACCGCGCGCCGCGCCGGTTGCGTGTTATGGATGCGTCCCAGCGCATTCAGATGCGCGTCGTTGAAACTTTGGATACCGATCGATAGGCGGTTCACGCCGCTGGCCCGAAACTGCTTGAACTTGTCGGCTTCAAACGTGCCGGGATTGGCTTCCAGCGTGATTTCGGCGTCTGGATTGAGCGGCAGGCAAGCGCGCATGTTCGAGAGTAAACGGTCGATGCCCGCCGCCGAGAGCAGGCTCGGCGTGCCGCCGCCGATGAAGACCGATTGAATGCGCCGTCCCCAGATCGATGGCAGCGCCAGTTCGAGATCGCGACGCAGCGCGTCCAGATATTCTTTCTCTGGCCAATCGGCCGTGTTTTTCCATTCATGCGAATTGAAATCGCAATATGGACATTTTTTAACACACCAAGGAATATGAACGTATAGCGTGAGCGGCGGCAGTGCGTTCATCTGAATGTGACGCGAAGCGGCTGACCATACCATTACGGTGCGCGCATCGGACATCATCATGTTAAAGCGCAGGCGGTGTTTTCCTTCATTTGCGCGATCAAGCGTTGGATTGCGCGCGCGCGATGACTGCAGGCGTTTTTCTCGGCAGGCGTGAGTTCGGCCACCGTTTTGCCAAGCTCAGGCAGATAAAAGATCGGGTCGTAACCAAATCCTTGTGCACCGCGCGGTGCGGCCGCGATTTCGCCAAACCAGCGCGCTTCGGCAAGAATCGGCGCGGGATCGCCCGGATGCGCGACATACGCCAGCACGCAAATGTAATACGCGCGCCGGTCTGTGTGTGCAGCCAATGGGTTGAGTACGGCGGCGCGGTTAGCGGACTCGTCCCGCGCGCCGCCCGCGCGTTGCGCGAAACGCGCCGAATGCACGCCCGGTGCGCCGTTCAGCGCATGCACGCATAATCCGGAATCGTCCGCCAAGGCGGGTAAACCGCAGGCAGCCGCCGCATGGCGCGCTTTTGCCAGCGCATTTTCGATAAAGGTGGGATGCGGTTCTTCAGCTTCCGGTATGCCCAGCGCAGGTTGTGAAATCAATGTAATCCTCGCCGGTGCGAGCAAATCAGCGAACTCGCGCAATTTGCCCGCGTTATTGGACGCAAGCACAAGGGTTTGAGGGAGTACATCCATGGATGAATGATTGCCGTGATAAGATTTTTGGAAAGGAGAATCCACGCATGTCATTTGCAGCCACATTCGATACGCACAAATTTGTCCGTAAGCTCAAGGGGGCCGGCTTTAATGAAGCGCAGGCGGAAGCTTTAACCGACGCAGTACGGGAATCACAAGCCTCTGCGGATATTGCAACTCGGGGGGATTTACAACGTTTAGAAGAACGCTTCGACGCCAAACTTGAAAAGCTTGAATTACGCCTGACCGGCGAGATGAAGCTGTTAAAGTGGGGCATGGGTATTGTCATTACCGGCATCGCGTCCTTAATTCTTAAAGCATTTTTCTGATTGATCTATTTATTCAGCGCTTCTTTTTGTTTAGCCATCAATTCCGCAATGCCTTGCTGCGCAAGATCGAGCAGTTGGTTCAGCTGGGTGCGCGAGAATGGCGCACCTTCGGCAGTCCCTTGAATTTCAATGCACTCGCCTGCGCCAGTCATCACGATATTCATATCGGTATCGCACTGCGCATCTTCTGCATAGTTGAGATCAAGCACCGCTGCGCCGTCCATGATCCCGGCCGAAACCGCGGCCACATAACCGGTGATCGGCGAAGCAATCAAACATCCTTGATCCAGAAGCGTCGAGACCGCGTCGTGCGCCGCGACAAATGCGCCGGTAATGCTCGCCGCGCGCGTGCCGCCATCGGCCTGAATCACATCACAGTCAATCTGCAGCGTGCGCGGGCCGAGCGCATTCAGATCAAAAACCGCGCGCAGCGCGCGCCCGATCAGGCGCTGGATTTCTTGACTGCGTCCGCTTTGCCGGCCGCGCGCCGCCTCGCGTTCGCTGCGCGTATGCGTTGCGCGCGGCAGCATGCTATATTCAGCCGTCAACCAGCCTTGCGCGCGGCCGCGTAAAAATTCGGGCACGCGCTCAATCACGCTCGCGGTGCAAATCACTTTGGTTTGACCGGTTTCAATCAGAACCGAACCTTCCGCGTATCGTGTGTAATGGCGGGTGATGCGCACATCGCGCAGTTGATCGGCGCGGCGCCCGTCGGACCTCTGTAAAAATGAATGCATCTATCAGGATTCAGTTTTTCTAGAAGTGATTTTTGAAATGACTTCTATTTTAAGAGTAAAGTATTTTCTATGAGTTCAGCAATGACTTCCCGTACGGCTCCTGTGATATTGACCGGAGACCGCCCGACCGGACCGATGCACCTTGGCCACTTCGTCGGCAGTTTGCGTAACCGGGTGGCGTATCAGAACGAATTCCGGCAATACATCATGATTGCCGATGCTCAAGCTTTGACCGACAACATGGATGATACCGGTAAGGTGAGCCGTCACGTGATTGAAGTAGCGCTCGATTATCTGGCCGTCGGCATCGATCCCAAGAAGTCTACGATCTTCATCCAATCGCAGGTGCCGGAACTGGCCGAGCTGGCTTTTTATTATTTGAATCTGGTCAGTGTCGCGCGTCTCGAACGCAATCCAACCGTCAAGGAAGAAATCCGCCAGCGCGGTTTCGAGCGTGATATTCCGGCGGGATTTTTGACTTATCCAGCCAGCCAGGCCGCCGATATCACCGCGTTCAAAGCCAGTTTGGTGCCCGTCGGGGAAGACCAGATTCCGATGATCGAGCAAAGTAACGAAATTGTGCGCCACTTTAACCGAATCGCGGAGCGGGAAGTATTGGTCGAAGCCAAAGCGCTGGTTCCCCCCCTGGGACGTTTGCCCGGCATTGACGGCAAAGCGAAGATGAGCAAGTCGCTGAAGAATGTGATCCATCTGAATGCAAATCCAGATGAAATTTGCGCTGCGGTGAAGAAAATCTATACGGATCCTTTGCACCTGCGGATCGAAGATCCCGGCCATTTGGAAGGTAATGTCGCGTTTATCTATTTAGATGCTTTTGATCCCGATCCCGTCGGCTTGGCCGAACTGAAAGCGTATTATGTCCGCGGCGGATTGGCGGATTCAGTCGTCAAAGCCCGTTTGGAAACGTGTCTGCAGGATGTATTGGCCCCGATTCGGTCGCGCCGTCAACAGTTTGAAAAAGCGCGCGGCGAAGTGCTTCAATGTCTGAAGGAAGGGACCGATCAAGCGCGGGAAATCGCCGCTCGAACTGTTGCAGAAGTTAAATCAGCGCTTGGATTAACCTATTTTTGAGGTTATCAGCCTAGGTGTTTAGATAGCGCTAGACCCATGCTTCATATCGGGCTTTGATTTTTGGCTCCATAACGCCCAAAATCTTAGCTCTTCAGTTGAAAGGATGTCTACGCATTACATAAGTTATTTGCCTTTCCCTGAATCCGGCGGTGCATTGCTATTTCACTTAATCAGTACGCTTTATCAAAAAACTTCTGTCATCATTACAACCAACCTCTCCTTCTCAGAGTGGGTGCAGGTCTTTAGGGACTCCAGAATGACCTCCGCTCTATTGCATCGCTTCACTCATCATTGTGACATCCTCGAACTTGAACTTAAATCATGTCACAGGTAGGTATATTCATTGTATTGCTGGCGTTTGTGTTGGCCAATCTGCCGTTTCTGACCCAACGCTTATTCGGTTGTGTGCCCGTGCCGCCCCAGCGCAAAGGCGTCCGCAAGCATTTGCGCTGGCAACTACTAGAGCTGCTGGTCTTTTATTGTGTTACAGGAGCGGTTGGCCGTGTGCTTGAAGCGCGCGCGGGCGCCGTGTCTGCACAAAGTTGGCCGTTTTACGTCGTGACGTTTTGCCTCTTCCTAATATTCGCTGCCCCCGGTTTTACCGTATGTTATTTGCTGAAGCCGCCGCGTGTGAAATAGTTTAGAGCCTGTCTATGAATCACATATAAGATACCTGTCAGTTACGTCTTGCACAAGGCAAGCTCAACATATGTCCATCACCCTAGCCCATCACATTGCTGAATAACTGTCATGTCCGCCCTACACGAAATGCACTGCGCACCTTGCAACACTCAGGCACCCTTGAGCAGAGAAGAGGCCCAGCGATTGCTTGCACAACTCAACGAGGCGTGGGAAATAGATACCATAGAACCTGTGCGCCTCAAACGCCGGTTTCGCTTCAAGGATTTCCGACAGACACTGGCCTTTGTCAATGCAGTGGCTGAAATCGCCGAACAGGCAAACCACCATCCTAGCTTGCACGTCAGCTTCAACACCTGTGAAGTGCGCTTTACAACCCACAGCTGCCGAGGACTTTCCCAGAATGATTTTATCTGTGCTGCAAAGGTAGACCGATTATTGCCGATGCAGGATGGAACAGACCCAGTAAATGAACAGGTGAAAGCAGGCAGTGCCGCCCGTTACGGCATAGCGGTGTACGTTCCTTCCGAGCACCTTGAGCGGATCAAACAGGCGATGTTCGAGGCAGGTGCAGGCCGTATTGGGGATTACGACTGCTGCGTCTGGCAAATCTCAGGCCAAGGCCAGTTCCGGCCGCTCTCCGGTAGTCAACCGTTTCTAGGAACGCAGGGGAGGCTGGAGACAGTGGAAGAATATCGGGTGGAAATGGTGTGCAAAGCAGATGTCATCGAGCCGGTTGTAGCGGCATTGAAAGCTGCGCATCCCTACGAACAGCCGGCCTATTGGGTCGTGAGGCTGGAGGATTTTTAGAAGCATGCAGTCAATATATACCGTTTTTTGTAAAAAGCGCCGGTTAGGACATCGGAGCACATCAGAGGCATGATGAATACTGAATATCTACCCTGCATCGAGATCGAAACGGAGCCCGATACCCTCGCACAGCTCAGCATCATTGCTCTGCACGGTCTCGGCGCAGACGGTCATAATCTGACAAGCTTAGCCAGCGATTTAGCCGTCAAACGACCGATCCGCTGGCTCTTTCCCGATGCCCCTATTCGTCCTGTCAGTCTGCATGGAGGGGTGCCGATGCGCGCCTGGTACGACATTCACGGCTTGGATTTTGGCAGCCGAGAAGATGAGGCTGGACTGCGCGCGGCGGCCCAAAGCATCGAGCGTCTGATTCAGCGGGAAATCGACCGAGGCATTTCGTCCGAGCGGATTTTTCTATGCGGCTTTTCTCAAGGCGGGGCTTTGGCGCTGTATACCGGCCTGCGTTACGCCCGCTGTCTGGCAGGCATTCTGGCGCTGTCCGCGTATTTGCCCGTAGCGGAACAATGCGCTGCACAGGCCAGCGCCGTCAACCGGCATACGCCTATTTTTATGGCCCACGGCGATCAGGATCGGGTGGTTTCTTTGGCGATGGGGAAATGGTCGAGGGATCGGCTACGCGAGTCTGGATACCCTGTTGTTTTCCATCGGTATGCGATGGCGCACAGCATTTGCGCGCAGGAAATAGAAGAGATGGGCGCGTGGATTCAGCGGTTTATTTGATGCTGCTCGCTTGCAAGCCCACGCCATAAAAAACGGTCATGCCGAACATATAGGTTTTGAAATCCTTCACGTTTTTGTCGAGCACAGTATAGCTCATTGGATAAGCGAGCGCGGTATAGGGTTGCTGATCCTTGAAGATTTTTTGCGCTTTCAGATAGAGCACGGTGCGCTTCTCCCTTGCCAGGGTGCGCACGGCTTGCTGAAGCAGCTCATCGAAGGGCTTGTAACACCATTGCGAGAAGTTGCCGCCGCGCATCGAGCGGCAACCGAGAAATCCCCCTAGCCATTGATCAGGATCGGTAATTCCGCTGCCGCCCATCAGTACCGCGTCGTGCTCGCCGCGCAAGGTTCTCTTTAGGAACTCCGCCCATTCGTAGGTCACAATGTGGGCTTGAACGCCGATCTTTTTCCAGTCCGCCTGAATGATTTCAGCGGCCAGCGATTTTCCTGGCGGGGCCCACAGCTTGATCGAAAAGCCGTTCGGATAGCCTGCTTGCGTAAGCAGCGCTCTGGCTTTTTCAACATCGCGCGGCGCATCTTTCAAACGGTCATCGTAAGCCCATTGCGGAGGCGGCAAGGGCGCGACTGCCGCTTGCGCATGACCAAAATAGACGGAATCTATCAGGGTCTTTTTATCGATCATCCTATCCAGCGCGCGCCGCACGCGCACATCGCCGAGCGGCGAATGCTGGACGTTGTACGCCAGAAATTGAATGCTGAAATCTTTTTTGCCGAGCACTTGCAGACGGGGATCCTTTTCCAGATCGGCAATACTGTCCAAAGGCGGCGCTGTCATCGCTTGACATTCGTTCTGTTTGATTTTCTGCACCCGCACCCTGGCATCCGGCGTAATCGCAAACACCAACTTCGCAAGCTGCACATCACCCGGTTTCCAATAGTCCAGATTACTTCTGAAATAGATCGTCGCATCTTTGATGTACCTCTCGAAAATGAACGGCCCAGTGCCAACAGGTTTCTGGTTAATTTTAGGCGCTTTGCCTGCTTTAAGTAATTGGTCGGCATATTCAGCGGAATAGATGGAGGTCATCGGGGCGGCCAGATTGCTCAGAAAAGGCGCATTGGGTTTCTTGAGCGTGAACCGCACTGTATAAGAAGGGAAGGGCGGCAAGGCTTCGATTTTTTCAATGGTATCGAAGCCGAGGAATTCCCAATCGGGAAATTCAGTCGGATAGGCTTTGCGGAAGGGCATCTCAGGATTACGCATCCGCTCGAAGGTAAACAAAACGTCTTCGGCATTGAAGTCACGGGAGGGCGTAAACCAGGGCGTGGTATGAAACTTCACGCCGCGGCGCAGATAAAAGGTATAGACCCGGCCATCGGGGGAAATGTCCCACCGTTCGGCCAGCGCCGGCCCCAGTTTCGTGCTGCCGCGCTCGAATTGGACCAGCTGGTTGTAAATCGTGCCGCCCGCCGCCGTGTAGTCGGAACTGGCTGCGTATTGGGCGACATCGAATCCGGCTGGACTGGCTTCGGAACAGTAGACAAGGGTTTTCCCACGCCCTGAAGAAGCGGTGTCCGGTAATGAAAGTGTTCCAAACGCACCGGCTTGTGCGCTGTGAGGCGTAATCAGCGCGATTGCCGCCAGAACAGTGACTGCCTTTAGCTTCAGGAAAGAATAGAAATTGTCCATATAAACGCCTCCATTGCTTCAATTTACCGCTTCCAGAACCACAGAATCAGAGAAATCACTGCGCTCATGATCACGCTTGTCGTGATCGGAAAATAAAAAGTGAGCCCTTTACGCCGGATCAGGAGATCGCCCGGCAGCTGGCCGAACGGGAGTTTTCCAATCATCGAACAAGCGAGGCCCATCAGCAGGAACACGACACCGAGAAGAATCAGAAGACGGGACATAGGGCTTGTGATTGGATGACGCTATTGCTTTAAACCGACTCCATAGAAAACCGTTGTGCCGAACATATACGTTTTGAAGCCGGTGACGTTTTTATTGAGCACGGTATAGCTGATCGGATAGGCGAGCGCCGTATAGGGTTGCTGATCCTTGAAGATTTTCTGCGCTTTGAGATAGAGGGCCGTGCGCTTTTTCCTGTTCAGCGTGTGTACCGCTTGTTGAATCAGATCATCAAAAGGCTTGTAACACCATTGCGAGAAGTTGCCGCTGTGCATCGAGCGGCAACTGATAAAGCCGCCCAACCAGATATCGGGATCGTTCACGCCGCTAGCACCCATCAATACGGCATCGTGCTCACCACGCCAGGCTCTTTTTAAGAACTCCGCCCATTCGTAAGACACGATCTTTGCGTGAACGCCGATCTTTTTCCAATCGGCTTGAATAAATTCGGCAGTTAACCGCGCATTTGGATTGTAGGGGCGCGCCCCCGGCGGGGCCCACAGCGCGATGGAAAAGCCTTTCGGGTAGCCCGCTTGCGCCAACAATGTCCGTGCTTTTTTAAAATCACGCGGCGCGTCCTTTAAACTTTTATCGTAAGCCCATTGCAGCGGCGGCAAGGGCGCGACTGCCGCTTGCGCATGACCGAAATACACAGAATCGATAATGGCTTTTTTATCGATCACCATATCCAACGCGCGCCGCACGCGCACATCGCCCAGCGGTGGATGTTTGACGTTGTATCGCAGGAAACTCATGGTGAAATCTTTGTTCTTGCCACCGACGACTTGAAGTTGTGGGTTGGCCTTCAACTCGGCAATACTCTCCAGAGGTGGCGCAATCATCACTTGACACTCGTTCTTTTTGATTTTCTGCACCCGCACTTTGGCATCCGGCGTAATCGCAAACACCAACTTTGAGAGCTGCACCTCTTCCGGTTTCCAATAGTCTGGATTACCTTTGAAAGTGATCGTCGCGTCCTTGACGTATTTCTCAAAAATGAACGGGCCGGTGCCGATGGGTTTCTGGTTGATTTCAGGCGCTTTGCTTGCTTTGAGCAGTTGATCTGCATATTCAGCAGAGTAAATGGAGGCCGTCGGCACGGCTAGACTGGAGAGGAAAGGCGCGCTTGGCGCCTTCAGGGTAAAACGCACGGTATAAGAGGGCGCAGGCCCCACGGCTTCGACTTTCCCAATATTGTCAAAGCCGAAAGATTCCACATCGGGAAATCCGGTTGGATACGCTTTGCGGAACGGCACATTCGGGTCGAGCATGCGCTTGAAAGTGAACACCACATCCTCGGCATTGAATTCACGAGAGGGCGTAAACCAGGGTGTAGTATGGAATTTCACACCATGCCGGAGAATAAAGGTATAGACCCGGCCATCGGGAGAAATGTCCCACCGCTCAGCAAGCGCAGGCTCCAGTGTCGTACTGCTGCCGCGCTTGAATTGCACCAGTGGGTTAAAAATGGTGCCGCCCACGGCCGTGTAATCAGTGCTCGATCCACGCTGAGCAATATCAAATCCAGCTGGAGCGCCTTCAGAGCAATAGACGAGCGTCCTGCCGCCTTCTGGAAAAGCCGTATCAAGCGACGAAGACCGATTGAGCGCACCGGCTTCTATGCCAACAGTTGCGGCCAGCGCAACTGTTGTTGTCAGAGCAGCCGCTTCCAGCTTCAAGAAGAAATGTAACATATCCATACAAGCAGCCTAATGAGCGCTGCTTGTGACGGACAATATTAAAAAAACACTACGGCTTAGTATGAAAAAGGTTATTTTTTAGATATTTATCTGGGTGATTCATGGAGAGGGTTTCAATTTTCTCAGGGCCAGTTCTACCTGATAATTGGATACCTGACTACGCTCTTTTGAAACTTCGTACAGGCCAATGACCTCATCCCAGATAGGGGTGAGCTCACTCAATGAATGCGCTGGATAGGAACAGGAAATCGTTCTACCAAGACATCAATAAAATCAACGGGCTTTGATTTTTTAGCTCCATAACCTCTGAAATCCTACCTCTTCAGTTGAAACCATCTCTATGAATTACACACCTATTACAGTAGAAACACATCACCGTGGCTGTTTGATTGCCGAGCGCTACAGCTTATCTCTTATACGATGCACTCATCGTAGCCGCAGCGTTGCTAGAAAATCGCACGGTGCTTTACACGGAAGATTTGCAGGACGGGATGACGATTGAGGGCACATTGTCGATCTACAATCCTTTTCTTTGATGCGCAACACATTTCTGCTCGCGCTCGATACATCAACTGAATACTGCTCAGTGGCGTTGGCGGTCTTTACGCCTGAAAGTAAATATGCGCTTCACGGTGAGATAGAACCGCTCAATCTTTTCACCAGACACGAAGGCACCGGTGCAGTATCGGGCGAGCGTCTTCTGCCTGCGGTGCGCGAAGTACTCAACGAAGCACAGTGTGATGTGCATGACTGCGCTGCAATTGCGTTTGGGGCTGGGCCGGGCGCATTCACGGGCATACGCACGGCAACCGGCGTAGCGCAGGGCCTCGCATTTGCATTACAGACTCCAATGATACCGGTCAATACGCTGCTGGCCTGTGCGCAGGCGGCGCGCGCACGTCATCCAGCCTCAACGCGCGTACTCGCCGCGCTCGATGCGCGGCTGGACGAAGTCTATTGGGGTGTATTTGAATGGGAAGAAACGCGCGCTGACTGGCGCACTGTGCAAGCAATCTCTGTGAGTGCGCCTGAATTCGTCATTGCATCGGGCATTTTCACGCTAGCAGGCAATGCGGCTACAGTATTTGGCACGCGGCTGGCGGCACAGGCGGATGCCGCGTTGATTGACCCGCAGGCGTTACCACACGCTGCCCCTATTGCCCGCCTGGGTTGGCAAAGCCTATGCGCAGGACGCGCTGTACTGGCAATGGACGCGATGCCAGAATATGTGCGCAACCAGGTTGCATTGAAAATGGAGCTGTTGAAATGCACCGAAAATAGACTTCCTCAACCTTAAGGGTTTTGATAAAACTTTCTGCTTGTGCATTGTTGTACGGGTTGGCGGCTGAATTCATCGAATCCATCAAGCCATCTTCCTGTAGGGCGCGTCGGTGCTCTGCGCGCGCCTATCGACTGCCCTCTATCGCTCTGAGGAATACCACTGCCTGGGCACAGGCCGGCGCGGATGAACAGCGGCTTTCAGAGCGGCTAGAGTCCACTGGGGGTCAATCTGCCGTCCGATGGCATATCCGATCCCCTTACGGCTACA
>LXRJ01000280.1 GCA_001684025.1 Candidatus Glomeribacter gigasporarum
GAGGCATCTTTTACAGTTTCTGCATTATTTTCTTCAATATTTATAACTTTTGGGCCGACAGAAAATTTATCAACTTTTCTATCTTCTGTAGCAGCATGACGTGTAATTTTTGTCAGCACACCATCTTTATAAAACTGTGCATAATAGGATGCCAGCCTGTTTTGATCTAAATAAATAAAATCATAAAGGTAATTTTCGTCTGGTTTGCTTTGCTCCGCGCTTAATGACATTTTCTATTCCCCGTCTCTTTTTTTCAAATTGCTGCCTACGTTCTTCAAAGCCGCGTAGTATCTTCTTCATCCCTTCTAAAAGTTTGGGGTTGTCCTGCATTGTGGCTTCGACGATCTCTTGCGCGCCTTCGGTAAAGTCGTTTTTCATGATACCTTCCCCTGTCGCTTGGAGTGACCAAGTGGATATTCTAACCCGAATTTCCCCAACTGATTTCCATCAGCTTCTCTAATCAGCCCCCCACCAACCGCACAGTACTCCCCGTCCAATCCAAGTACGCATGCAATTCTTCCGCACAACTCATCCCGCCTTTTTGCTCCTCTTAACCTGCCGACGCCTCAGATCGGAAAGGTCTCCTACAACACCTTCAATTTCCCAAGATTCTGAGTCTAGTTCTGTTTCTTGTCGTGCTTTTCCCTGCTGTTCATCTTGGTTTTTCCTTACGGCCAGGAGCTTTTTCACTCGTTTATCGTAGTACTGCTTTTGCTGAATGGCATAAATCAGTTCATCCTGCTCATCTTTAGACATAGAAGCGAATAGTCCAAGCAATATTTTCTCGCGGGAGGGGATAAGTAGTGATTTACTTGTTTTATCTCCGGAGATTTCCTTCTCACGTTTTGCCTCTGAAATTAAAAAGTTCGGCTCAGTAAGGCCCCAATGCTCTAAACCAACTACATCAGAAAAATATGCAAAGAGGCGCGGTAGATGAGCTTTGCTAATGCGCCCATATTTAATCCAGCCTTGTACTGATGGTGGCTTGACATTGAAGTGTCGAGCCACATCCGCCTTACTGACGCCTTTTAACTTAATAGCGGCAGCCAGCGCGTCACCGAGATGTTTACCTGTAAACATTGCCTAATTAGATACTATGAATATGTGATGAGCCAATAGCTTGCTTTTTATTAATCATTGACTTATAGTTGATGCATGAACAAATCAGTTATCGAAACCGCTGGCGAAATAATCGGCAGCAAAGCTGCTCTCGCGCGAGTGTTGAAATGCACCGAAAACTGATCCAGGAAATGCACTGAAAATTGACCCACCCCAAAAGAGCCCC
>LXRJ01000169.1 GCA_001684025.1 Candidatus Glomeribacter gigasporarum
AGKGGCGCCCGCCGCTGAGGGCAAATCGCGCAGTTCGCCGACCATCATCACGTCTGGATCCAGCCGCATCAAATTGCTAATTGCGCGCGCCCACGCTTCGGAGACGGCGTGCGGATCGTCCAAATCACAGAGCAGCGGCGTTTGCACCGCGCCTGGAATCACATATTCGAGCGGTTGTTCGACGGTCATCAGATTGATCCGCCCTTCATGCCGCTGCAAGAGCAACGTCAGCGCAACCTGCAATGAAGTGGATTTGCCTGAACCGGTCACGCCTGAAAAGAGGTTGACGCCGCGGCATTGCAGCATGCGCTGGATCAGCGCCACTTGCGCCGTGTTGTACCCCAGACGCGCAAGCGTTTGCTGCGTCTTAAGCGCGCCGTACAGCAAGCGTAGCGCAACGAAGTTGCCGTATTCCAGCGGACGGGTCGAGATGCGCGCGCCGGTCAGTCCAGCTGCGCTCAAAAAACGGCGCGCCAGCCGCGCGTCTTGCATCAGTCGGTCGTTGTAATTGCCGTCGCCGATATCGGTCATCGATTCGTACATACAGCGGCATAAGGCTTGTCCTTCTTCGGGATCGAGCTCTTTTTTATCGCGCAAGATGCCGTGCACGCGCATCTTGATCCGCGTACTGTGTTCTTCGTTTAGAAAATGCAGATCGCTGGCGCCCTCTTTGACCGCTTCTTTAATTAAATCGATGATTTGCAACTGGCGGCTGCTCACGTCCGCGCGCGGCGCGCAGCCAGGCACGCCTGCATCCGCATCTGCCTGTTTAAGTTGTTCGATATTCGCGAGGCGCGGGGTAAACGCAATGCGGTGACGGCGCAGCAGCTGCTGATAGGCGCGCACCGCATGATCGTATTGATATGATGCACCAATCAGCAATGTGCCATCCGCGCGCAACGCTACTTTTCCGCGCGCCGCCTCCGGCACGACATGCTTGCTTCTCTGGGGCCGCAGAGTTGCTGCACCGATGCGATTCATGGCCGCGACGGAGAAGACGGCGCCCCCCATGTATCGACCGACGGCGGCGYCGCTGCAGGTCGCGTATCCATGGGCGGAGGGTTAAACAGGGCGGCTGGACCTGGCAGCGGCGCAGCCGGTGCCGCCGGCATGGGTGTTACGCCTGAGACTGGAATCTGCACGATCCGGCCCGCTTTATTTTTGAGATCGACGCGCCGCGCCTGCGGCAAGATGTGCTGAACGACATATCCGCCGGCCAGTGCATCGCCTTCGCGCACTTCGACTTGACGATCCGGATAGATCAACATTGCTTCGTGTACGCCGTTGGCAGAAGTAATGCGGCGCGCCTGTGGAAGTGCATCCGAGCGCACCGCGCGCGGGCATGTTGACATCCGCGCATCGCGTTGCGCCTTGATCAGCGCGCGCCGCGCGTTTTCGCGTTCTACCTGAGCGCGCAGCAGCACCGTTTCGGCATTTATTGCGCCCAGTTCATCGACCGTTGCCGGCGACACTAAAGCGAATGCAGCGCTACCCAGCGTCAACGCGCCGAATACGGCATGGATTGCGCACAGACGCTTAAGGTGCTTAAGGTTTATGTGCGCTTTGAAC
This sequence comes from Candidatus Glomeribacter gigasporarum, assembly GCA_001684025.1. GTDB lineage: Bacteria > Pseudomonadota > Gammaproteobacteria > Burkholderiales > Burkholderiaceae > Glomeribacter > Glomeribacter gigasporarum_A. The sequence goes on from LXRJ01000169.1 coordinate 1,570, forward strand.
ATAGATATCCCCCCCAATCCGCCATTTCAGCGCCGCCTGTTCAAGCGCAGCTGTAATCGTGTGAATGCGAACGCCTGCGCTCACACCGCGCTGCGCCAAACGCTCGAAATGGAAAATAGGCGACTGCGCGCTCCGTATATTGAAATGGAGTTGCTGCCAGTCCTGTTCTGATGCCAGTTTGAAATCCTGAGCGCGCGTCTCCAATGGCGACGGACGCACTGCGGGCTTTAATTCCGGCTCGATGCCGTAGTGTTGAAAATGCGATACGAATCCGGCAATCAGACGCGCCGCGGGTTGTAAAACATCGTCCGCAGACTCGGGCTTTGGCTCAATCGGAATGCGCAGCAACGCTTGATCGTGCCCATCGAATAAGGGACGGGCGCCGTTTAAATGCTCTAGAGTGTCGATCAAACCTTCCACGGTCGCGCCCGTCTGGCGATTCAGTTGCACGGTGACAGCCCAGCCTTCGCAGCGCGCGTGATTGAGGCGCCAGCCCGCCAGATTGAGCGGCAGCGCGCCTATCACTGTCGTGCAGGCCCGCGCAAACGTTTGCGCGCTGGCCTGCTGCATCCATGGATAAGCGCGGTCGGGCGTTGACCGCGCTGGAGGCCATCCGTTCAACTGGGTCTGTGGTGCGCGGCGCGCCTTTTGAATGCGCATCTCTCGCTGCGCCGCCGACTTAGATCGCATCGATGTGGCCCAATAGCCCGCCAGCCCGAATCCGGCCAGCGCTAATACAGCGCTGGCGATCATTCTCTTAGGCGGCGCGTAGCGCCAAATCAGCCGTTTTATCTGGCACGCGGCATACCATTGCCGCGCGGACAACAAAGGCGCGATATCGCGTTCGTTCACCGCCAATCCAAGTTCCGGCGGCGCAACGCATGCGCTGGCGTCGAACGCATAAATGCGCATCGCCTCAAGCCATAACCGCACCGCCTGCTCAGCCTCGCAAATCACATCGAAGCCGGGAATAATCCACCTTTCATGGACCGCGACCACCGCATACCGGCCTTCGGATACTTTGAACGCACCGAGCCAGGCATCGCCCAGCTGCGCCGCGAGCAGCGCGGCCAGACTGACCGCGCCTTTTAACGTCCGTAAATCATGGCCGCACTCGGCGAAGCCCGCCTGCGCCCGCGCGCCGGATCGAATCACTCCCCATGTCCAGCCGTTTCGAACGCCGAACGCGCCCGCCTCCGCAGCCGCAGTACGCGGATTGGATAAAGGCTGCCAAAACAAGTTGGATACGAAGATC
>LXRJ01000225.1 GCA_001684025.1 Candidatus Glomeribacter gigasporarum
ATTAGGGTAGGGATCCTGACCGACAATTATCACAGAAATATCAGATRGAGGTGTACTGAAACATCGAAATCTAAGACCTCTTGGGGGTAGTATTTCAACACCTCTATTCTCAATAATAGCAATCTCTTTTTTGATATTTTGATAATACGTGCTAACCAATTCGGTTTTTAATAAATATATCCAATCTTCATGCATTTGTTCAAACTCATCTCTAAGAAGAGACTTTTTTTCGTCATTCAGACTGCTCCATATCTTTTTTACCTTTTCTTTATTAGTGACTTTATTGATGATGAAGAATCTTTTGAGTGTACTATCTTGCTGTGGGAGATTTTTGTTACTGGTCTTTTGTCTTTTATTGGTAATTCGTTTTTCCTGTTCCTTGACACGTTTAACCATATTCGATTGATTATTAATATGATATTTTTTGTATATAAATACTCATTTGTTGTGTAACAATAAATATAATATAAATAATCATATAAGTATTTGTACCTGCATCCCTTCCTGTGTTTTCTAACYATGAGTAAACAACTTCATAATACAAAACAACAAAAAAACCCCTTCTCACATTCAAATACCAAGGATGGTGGTGTGTTACAATTTAAATATACGTATAGTAATGATAATCTTGTAACTGGTGAGACGTTTGAGCGAGAAGTTCGAGAAAGATTCAATAATCTTTCRATGTTTAAAATATGTTTTCCATGTACTCCTTATCTAYTAACTGGTRGAAAACTCTTATTCTCYAATGGTGATTATGAATCTTGGTCTGTGAGAGTAGGTGAGATGAAAATTGAACCAGAAATRAAAATTGAATATATGATGGAAGAAGAATACGAGTACTTACAATCTGAACCAGATACCAAAGAACCATTTCAAGTTGCTCGTATTGGAAAATGGAATCTTCCCGGCGATGGAGGATTTGATATGTTTGTATTTCTATCTTTTAATAAAGATGATGGAGGGTTCTTCATTCCTACTCAGATCAAGTTCCGGTCCAATGAGAATTTAAAACATTATGACCCAGAAGCAATGTACAAAGGTGGTTTCAAAACTTTAAATGACTACTTGCATGATTTCGATAACCTCTTATCACGTATGATTTTAGATAAGAATGAGATAAACTTTACAATTCGATATGGATTTTTTATTGTTAGTGGCAACGTTCATATTCCTGAAAGGTACCCACAAACTAAAAACATAATTATGGTAATTCATGATTTTGATATTACTACCAAAAATATACAAGAATTCTTCAACCGAATTCGTGAATATAATATATATCGAGATAACCAAAAACAATTACATCTTAAGGGAGAGACTGTACTAAATAGAACTGATAAAGCAATACTAGCAGCACAGACAGATATCTTAGAGACGATTCTCAAAAACATAAGCAATGAAACCTGGATGAATGAAAAGGAAAGATTAGTTAAAATATTACTGGATACGATACAAGAAACTAGAACGTGTTCAATGATTACGGATCTTGATCGACAAGGATCAAGGTATGACCAAGAGATGTATAATCGTAGACACCTATATTCTCTCGATTGTAAAGAATATAATCGAAGAGAGGAATATAAAAAAACAACCAATCAAGAAACTAACTCATTTAATATGCTTAAATTRAAAGAAACTATAGTTGAAATCTCAAATGACAATTTTGATATTTTAGATGTAATAAAATCATTGTCGAAATAAATTTATTATTCAATAAAATAAATACAACTTTCTACTCATGTGGCTCTTGTTTTACTCTTTTATATTGTGATTTTTCATCGCTATCATAAACTAGCTTTTCTTTTGAAGTATTTAAATTTAAACCACCAAAAAGCCCAATGATTTCTTTAAGTTTTGTTTCAATTGCCTCGATACCAGCATCTTTGACCATATTATTTCCAAAATCATGTGTTAAGTCTTCAGAAATCCMCTTGAATCTATCACACAAAGCAGAC
>LXRJ01000105.1 GCA_001684025.1 Candidatus Glomeribacter gigasporarum
AGGAAGAACGGCTAGAAGAGGCGTAGTATCGGCTTTACAMCCCMCMCCAGCCATGAACAGCCGCGAGCGCTGCCGGTGCGGCCGGAAAAATGTCTCAATCAAATGCCAGTCGCCCGTTCCCTCGGAAGATGGAATATTCAGAGCGGTTATTCCGCTGAGATAGCATTGCGGAGAAGTCTCGGAAATCATCAATTACTTTTGCGACTGTCATAATCACAATTATATTTTGCCATTAAACATATTGCCGAAGTTTCAAGCGCCTTCATTTCTCGATATCCAGTCTTACTGCTCGTGCTTCGGAAGCATATCGTTAGCCTGCTTGAATTTCAACCATGCTGACCGGCGTGGCGCGTAGTGACGGCGCGTCGTGCGGATCGAATGGTGTCCGAGTAATCGGGCGACTTCTTGCTGTGAAGCAGTCGCTTTTACGTTCGCCGCAAACTGGTGGCGCGCTGAGTATAGGGCATAGCGTTTGGTCGGATCCTTTCCCCAGAGCGTTTTGGTTTTGCCATCCGCGGCTTTTTCGTAAACACGAAAATCCACCGGCACATAATCGCCTCCTACCAGCCCGCGCCAGACCAGATTGACCAGACCAATGCCGGAGATCACTTGATGCGCATTGCCAGAGTATTGAGGCTGCACACACTCAATTTTTCTGCTGTACCGCTTATCCAAAACACTATCATCGGCCAATAACAAACACGGCTCCTCTTTGGGAATCAGCGCCTCGGCTGCCTCCCATACACCGCTGGGCCGTAGCTGCCGGCTCTGCAACCAACGGCTGATGCCGTCATGCGATAGCGGTTCCGGACTGACCTCCGACAGCGCCTTGCCTGAGTATCTCAAACTGGTCGCCTGCAAAAACGCCTTGTAAAGCTCTTGCGTGCATTTGTGACGGGACATGCCTTCTTGTTGTTTTCTGGCCTGTCAGCATCTTATCCATCTCCTCTAAAGTGCGAAACTCCTATTAATATGAACACATATTCATTCTCATTCATCTATCCGTAGATTGATTAGAGCACATATGAAATACAAATCTGAACATCTGGAGGCAATCTTAGATTGCGCCTTGCAAGCGCATAAAATTCAGTTGCCTGAAATGGCAACCGCGGCAAAGCCTAGCCAGCAGCCGCGTGTCATTGTTGGATAAATAACGGTTCTTCCTCACTTTGTGTGAAGCCGTGAGTCTGTTTCAGATGGGGTTGAGCACTCGAATACGCAGCAATTCAAAGCTTGCGCGTCCATACATTTTCCGCTTGAGGTATTTGAGCCGATGGACCTGCCCTTCTACCCTACCATTGCTGTAGGACATCTGAAGTGCCGCACGCACGGCTTCATAATCATGTTCTTCAGACTGCTAGCGCTACCGGCGGCGTGGAGGTTGAAGGGGTGAGAGTTAAATGCTTTTGAGAAAAAAGCGAGCAGCAAGACCATACGTTCTCAAGAAGTGTAGTGGATAGCTTTTGTTAAAAAACAGTTCAATCTAAAAGTTTTCCTCATGTGCTAACGTGTCTTTGTCTTTGACTAGAGGACTCGTTTGCCTTGACTGCACCAAGGCGGCAAACTCCACCGCATTCTTCATTTGCTGTCTCTGAAGCTCCTGGAAAGTGAGGTTTTCCTGTGTGTTCGCCGCCTCCCTGCTTTTCATTAGAAAGTTGTGTAGATTGGTTCTCATCTTTTGCTTCATTTTCTTGAGTAAAAGGCATCATAATAAATTCATGGCCGAAATTTTTTTCTGAGCCGAATAAGTGCCGATAAGCGTTGCAGAATTCATGCTCTGTGTGCGAAGGATGTTGCACTGTCCGGAAAAGTTCTGCCGCTTCTTTCCTATCAATCACAAAACTATGCGCTGGATAGTCAACAATAAGTTTATTTAAAGCACCGTTGTGCAATGCCTTTGCGTATTCATCTAGTCTCCGCCCATATTCCTGCAAGATACGTATCGCACGTTGCGTTTCTCCGATCCGGATTGGATCGATCTGTGAGTATAGAGGAGCGGCTATACCAACCGCAATTTTGCTGGCAAATTTACCGGCGAATCTTGTAGAAAGATGCCCTCCCAATCAAATATCGAGCAATGCCTCACGGAAGGCTTCTCGCGGAAGGCTTCTCGCGTATGATAGAGCACTGCACCAAGTGCTTGAATAATATTTAGTCCTGAACTATGCTTAGCTGATTCTGTATCTTTTCTAACTTGTATGTCTACGAACCAAGGGGTCGAGGGTTCGAATCCTGCCAGCCGCGCCACTTAAATGCCTTTAAAATTAACCACTTAGCGCTTGTACCATTAAAGTGGCTTTTTCTTTAGTGGGGGACTTTTGGGGGACTTGTCCTACCATTCGGTCCCGCGCCAGACGGTAGTATCGTATTGCCATTTATAAAATATGTTGGTGCGAGCATAAAAGCCTCCTTGGTCTATCTTCTACATTCAATCTTCTCCTTTCATATAGGTTGGGGATTCTTTTCAAATCAATTCAATTACTGATCTTTGTAACACCATGCCGATTGCCAAAATATTGATCATCTGCATCCAATTCCTGTCTGCGCTTGGCGTCATTGGCCTTGTTCTATTGCAGCATGGCAAAGGCGCGGAGATGGGCGCTGCATTTGGCAGCGGCTCGGCAGGCAGTCTGTTCGGGGTCACCGGTTCGGCGAATTTTCTGTCGCGCACCACCGCCGTACTGGCGACCGTCTTTTTTACGTGCACGCTCGCGCTCACCTTTCTCAGCGCACAGCATTCCAAGCCTGCAACAGGCGTACTCGGCACTATGGAAACGGTGCCTGGCACGGCAGCGCCTGCAATAGAAAAAGAGCGTGCCCCGTCTGCCGATTCAGGCGTGCCGGAATAAATGGTCTGTATCGCGCTCGCGCAACTCAATCCAACCGTAGGGGACTTCAACGGCAATCTCGATCTCATTGTTGACGCCGCGCAGGACGCATACTGCCAAGGCGCGCGTCTTCTAGTGACACCGGAACTGGCTTTATCCGGTTATCCTCCTGAAGATTTATTGCTGCGCTCCGCCTTTCATGCGGCATCGGAACAAGCGCTGGCTCAGTTAGCAGCGCGTTTGAGCGCATTCGATGGACTGTATATCGTCATCGGTCATTCTCATTGTCCTGATCTCTGTACAACGCGGGCGTTTGGCTTGCCAATGCCGTGGGCCTGCTACAACGCGGCTTCAGTATTGCATCACGGGCGTGTGCTCGGCACTTATCTGAAGCATTTCCTGCCGAATACCAGCGTTTTTGACGAACAGCGTTATTTTGTATGCGGTCATCAGCCTTTTGTCTTCAACACCGCTGGCATTCATTATGCAGTGCTCATCTGCGAAGATATTTGGCACGCGCACGCGGCACAGTGCGCCGCCGATGCGGGTGCGCAGATGTTGATCGTCCTGAATAGCTCACCCTATCACATCGGTAAAGAAGCGCAACGCATGACGATGCTGCGCGCGCGTGCTCAGGAAACCGGGCTGCCGATTGTGTACGTGAACAGTGCCGGTGCGCAGGATGAATTGGTTTTTGAAGGCGCCTCCTGTGTTTTAAATGCGCAGGGCGAATATGCCGCCCGCATGCCGAAATTCGACGCAGGCGTAGCGCTCGTGAATGTGGACCGCGTAGCGCCTGCTTTTTCAATTCGCGGCCCGATTGCGCCTGAGTCTCCCGTCGAAGCCGAGGTTTATACGGCGCTGATGCTTGGGGTGCGCGACTATGTCAATAAAAATGGTTTTCCAGGCGTTTTAGTTGGATTATCGGGAGGCATTGATTCAGCGCTGACGCTCGCGATTGCATACGATGCGCTTGGCGGCGCACGTGTGCACGCCGTTTTAATGCCGTCTCCCTACACCGCTGCGATATCGCGCATTGATGCGCTGGAGATGATCCACCGGCTTGGCGTTTCTCACGACGAAATTCCGATTACGCCCGTGTTTGAGGCATTTCGCAACACACTCAAGCCCGTGCTCCATGATGCCGCGCCGCCTACCACCGATACTACAGAAGAAAATACACAAGCGCGAATTCGCGGCACACTGCTGATGGCATTGTCGAATCGGAGCGGTGCAATTGTTCTCACAACCGGCAATAAAAGCGAAATGGCGGTGGGTTACTGCACGCTCTACGGTGATTTAGCCGGCGGCTTTGCAGTGCTGAAAGATGTTTCAAAAACGTGGGTGTACCGGCTGGCGCATTACCGTAATGCAGCGGATACATTTACGCTGCGCAATATGATTCCTGAACGCATTCTGACCCGTGCGCCGTCGGCTGAACTGCGCGCGCATCAAACTGATCAAGATGATCTGCCGCCGTATGAAATTCTGGATGCGATCATCCATCTCTATGTGGAAGAAAATCAGTCGTGTTCGGAGATTATTGCGCAAGGATTCACTGCAGAGGACGTGATCCGCGTCACGCAGTTAATTAAGGCCAATGAACATAAGCGGCGCCAAGCGCCGCCTGGCGTTCGAATTACGGCGCGCGCGTTTGGACGCGATTGGCGGTATCCGATTACCTCGCGTTTCGTTGAGACGCCAACGGCGAGCGCAACAACACGATGACTGCCCCTTCCCCGCCCTGTTGCGGACGCGCTGGAGAAAAAGCGATCACGTCTTCCATTTGTGCGAGCCAAATACGCACTTTTGCTTTTAGAATCGGCTGACCGCTCGGCGAGCCCCACCCCTTACCGTGAATCACGCGCACGCAGCGCAGCCCGCGCCGCACGGCCTGATGCAGAAAATTGCAGAGCGCGGCGCGCGCTTCCATGCGCCGCATATGGTGCAGATCCAGTTGCGCTTCAATACGCCAAACGCCGCGCCGGAGTTTGCGCGCGATATCGCGTCTGATAGATGGACGACGAAAAATTGATCCATCCGCATCCGGCAAAACTGCCGGCTCAAAATCGTCAGAAAGCACAGCAGCGGTGACAGGAAGAGACGCTTCCAAAGGCACACGCCGCAACGGCGCCAAACGCGGTCGGTGAAGATCCGCGCGCGGTTCTACCGATAGCTTTGTGACGCCCTTTGTTGCGCCTCTAAATAGTTCAGCGTCAGAATCTGTCCGCACCTCTACCATCTGCTCTTTTATCGTACACTGACACCCGCAAAAATCGTCGGGCCAAGGGGGTTGATTTTGAAACCGATCACATATTTATGAATGATCTGATCGTC
>LXRJ01000129.1 GCA_001684025.1 Candidatus Glomeribacter gigasporarum
CAATACAGCAATTTCTTCAACACTCCAGATTAGATATTACTAACACCCAATTACATGAACTACAAACCAAACTTACAAATCATCCAAGCTTTTCACTTAACTACCAACATAATAATACTAACCTATATACAACAATACAAGGATTTATCCCTACATCTCTTATACAAACAATAAGAGAATATACGGACTCTACTCAAACTGCAACAAAAACAACTATCAAATTATTATTACAACTATCACAGAATATACACAGCCAGCTATGGATACCATATTGTACAAAACTTACACAATGGAAACAGCAAAACAAYATAACTTCTAAACCCAACYACAATAACACAGCTACTCACACAACAACTAACCGAAATACAACACAATATAGAATACCACACACCTATAGTTGCCTCTGTGGCCTACCTGATCAATATCAYATYGACAATACTTGCCCACCTCTTGRAAAAGCAATTAGAAAAATATCTCTATGGACAATTACATGGATTAAATATAGTACCCCAACAAATAACATTTTACATTATYRAATYTAGGTGAGTTTTAACYACTCTAGTARRTTTAGGTTGCAGATGAATYAGAATTTCTAGTTTAGAYAGTTTYTGGTAGTCTGAGTCTCATTCTYGTAAAAATTTTTGTAAATTRGTTCTGGCCAGAAGAACTCATAGCAGATTCTCAATATCTTTATTACTTTTAAAATTCAGAAATGTAGCCTTTAAAATGATTTTTATTGGTTAATTACAAATTCTGTGATTTTTAATGTGTCGTCTCTACTACTTTTAAAATTCAGAAATGTACCTTTAAAACGATTTTTATTGGTTAGTTACAAATTCTGTGATTTTTAATGTGTTGTTATAATATTTAGACCTTTAGACCGAGATTAGTTAATTATGATGGAGTATCTAATTACTACGTATTAATTACAACGTCTCCACTACTTTTAAAATTCAGAAATGTAGACTTTAAAACGATTTTTATTGGTTAGTTACAAATTCCGTGATTTTTAATGTGCCATTATAATATTTAGACCTTTAGACTGAGATTAGTTAATTATGATAGAGTATATAATTACTACATATTAATTACAATGTAGTTCTGAGATTATTACTGCATGTCATTACTGCATCACTACATTTGTACATTAGTATATGTATAAATTGAATTTTAATTGTGACTAAATATTTTGTTTGGTTAGATTTAAGTAATTGGTTATGAAGTAAGAAATTAGTCATATGTGGGTTCCTACATATACAAATTGAAATTTAAAAGTAGTAGAAATTTGGTTTGGTTAAATTTGAGTAATTGTTTGTGAAGTAAGAAATTTGTTATAATTATGTAAGGTCCGACATGTGAACTTAAATTGTAATAGCACCTGAATATTTTGTATGGTTAGATTCAAGTAATTGTTTGTGAAGTAAGAAATTTGTCATAGTTATATATGTTAGTTGTAGGGGCCATTAAATTTTTTTTTACCTTAAATTTATAATTGATTGATTTTGACTGGTCTGCTATACAGAAAAATTGCTCAATAAATAAATTTAACAAACACCTTGATAATTCGAACAATTCAAATCAGATAAAAATAAAAATCACCTTAATAATTTGATAATAAATAATGTAAATTCTATAGAACCATGTAATTTGACATCATTAATATATACGGACGGTGAACGTATAAACATGTGCACTTTAAATTTCACTAAAACAGCACAATTTCAAACCATCTAACACACCCTCAAAAATTTGATTATTACATATTAGTTCATGCACATTTACATATTAGCAAATATAATTAGAATATAATTTTAATAGCGTATAGATATTTTAATTGGTTGGAGTCAGTAAAATATAGTATTTGATTAGCACTAGATTATGATTTTGATAGTGTATAACGATTTTGGTTGGTTTGAATTTGTAATAGATATGAAGTAAATTTTTGTCATAGTTATGTTACAGATAGCGTATTGTAAATTATGGTTACGATTGTGATTGATAAAAATACGTAATGGTAAATCACATTCATTCATAGTATTATAAAGAAAAATTTAAAATTGTACTTTTTAATTGTGTTAATTCTTAATTGTTAGATTGTTGAATTATCAATCATGTCACGTACAACACTTTACTTTACAAGAAAACAATGAAAAAATGCTAGAACCGCTCAAAACCATCGAACTAGTATATTAAAATCTGAAAAATGACAGCAATATCAAAAACAGTATAATACAAATGCTCATTGCAAGCGATATAATAATTCAAATAAGTTACACAATTTAGCTTGCAATTTTTTAGAAAATACAACTAACATTAGTAATACTTTTCCTCACCAGATTATTATTAATAATTGTGTTACATATAATTATTGTCGTGCAATCAAATTGCCAGCCGAAAGACCTGGAATGTGTTGCTCTAATCAGAAAGTAAAATTAACTAAACCAGATATTCCTGCAATATTGCAACATTTGCTTTGTGATCAGGATAATGAATCTAAGAAATTTTGGAACAAAATTCGAATTTATAATTCGATTTTTTCTTTTGCATCAGTCAGGGTTAAGTTAAATCATGAATTAGCTAATTCAAAAGCGGGAGTATATACTTTTCATATCCAAGGTTTTTTTACCATAGAATAGGATCATTGCTGTCAGAATCTGGTTCTGACCCGCAATATTTACAAATGCATACCTATGATACAAATAATAAAATCAATTATCGATTAAATGCTATTTCAAATACCTATGTTGCTTATTTATGACATATTTCAGAAATGTCCTATCAACATATAAATCTGTCATTGGTCATCCATGCTAATATTCCTGGATTGGATCAGAAAACCAAGAATTCATTCCTACATCTCTTATACAAACTATAAGAAATATACAGACTCTACTCAAACTGCAACAAAAACAACTATCCAACTATTATTACAACCATCACAGAACATACACAACTAGTTATGGATACAATACTGCACAAAACTTATATAATAGAAGCAGCAAAACAATATAACTTCTAGACCCAACTATAGTAAGACAGTTATATACACAACAACTACCTAAAATACAACACAATATAGAATACTACATACTTATAGTTGCCTCTGTGATCTACCTAATCAACATCATATTAACAATACTTGTCTACCTCTTAGAAAATCAATTAGAAAAATATCTCTATAGACAATTATATAAATTAAATATAGTACTTCAACCAATAATATTTTACATTATTAAATTTAGGTGAGTTTTAACTACTCTAGTAAATTTAGGTTGCAGATGAATTAGAATTTCTAGTTTAGATAGTTTTTGGTAGTCTGAGTCTCATTCTCGTAAAAATTTTTGTAAATTAGTTCTGGCCAGAAGAACTCATAGCAGATTCTCAATATCTTTATTACTTTTAAAATTCAGAAATGTAGCCTTTAAAATGATTTTTATTGGTTAATTACAAATTCTGTGATTTTTAATGTGTCGTCTCTACTACTTTTAAAATTCAGAAATGTACCTTTAAAACGATTTTTATTGGTTAGTTACAAATTCTGTGATTTTTAATGTGTTGTTATAATATTTAGACCTTTAGACCGAGATTAGTTAATTATGATGGAGTATCTAATTACTACGTATTAATTACAACGTCTCCACTACTTTTAAAATTCAGAAATGTAGACTTTAAAACGATTTTTATTGGTTAGTTACAAATTCCGTGATTTTTAATGTGCCATTATAATATTTAGACCTTTAGACTGAGATTAGTTAATTATGATAGAGTATATAATTACTACATATTAATTACAATGTAGTTCTGAGATTATTACT
>LXRJ01000133.1 GCA_001684025.1 Candidatus Glomeribacter gigasporarum
CCACGACGATCTCGGCCTATGAAGCCAAAATTGCCGCATTGGAGCGCAAAGTCGGGCAACTCACGAACTCAGCCCTAGGCTATGTATCGCCTAATCAATTTGAAGCAAAACTCGCTCAGCAAGTGAGTCAAATCTTATAGCCTGAATTGTCCAGTTTCACTGATCTTCTGTTTCTGTACGTGATAGCGACGGCGTATCTCATAAATCATATCTATATAAATCAACTTCAGATACTTCCGGATAAAGCCCAGGAAGTCTAATAACAGGGTGGATACTTTTGGACGCGGTTCCATCCACACTCTGGAAAATATTCCACGCTGATTGACAGTCAGCGCCTGAAAATGAATGATGAAGCTCAACGCAGATTTCGGACAGCGCGACGCTATTCAAAAAGCTCTGGCGCTGTCCGGTGCTGCGGCGCGGTCAGGCCGAAATGGCGGTAGGTGAGCAAAGTTGCAATCCGCCCGCGCGGCGTGCGTTGCAGGAAACCTTGCTGGATGAGATACGGCTCAATCACGTCTTCAATCGTATCGCGCTCTTCGCCAATCGCGGCGGCCAAATTGTCGATCCCGACCGGCCCGCCGTCGAATTTATGCAGGATCGCTTCCAGCAGCGTGCGATCCATCAGATCGAAGCCGGCCGAATCCACGTCTAACATTGTGAGTGCGCGGTCGGCGACTTCTGCGCGAATCACACCGTTTTCTTTGACCTGGGCGTAATCGCGCACGCGCCGGAGCAGCCGGTTGGCGATGCGCGGCGTACCGCGCGCGCGCCGCGCAATTTCAAGCGTGCCTGCCTCATCGATGGGCGCATTAAGCAAATGCGCTGAACGCAGTACAATTTGCGCGAGCTCTTGCGCGCTGTAAAACTCAAGCCGCGCCGCAATCCCGAAGCGGTCGCGCAACGGATTGGTTAACATTCCCGCGCGCGTGGTTGCGCCAATCAATGTAAAAGGCTTTAAGTCCAGTTTGACGCTGCGCGCGGCGGGGCCTTCGCCGATCATGATGTCGATTTGATAGTCTTCCAGCGCCGGATACAAAATCTCTTCAACCGCGGGCGGAAGGCGGTGAATTTCGTCGATAAACAGAACATCGCCCGCTTCAAGATTTGTCAACAATGCAGCGAGATCACCTGCGCGTTCCAGCACGGGTCCGGCGCTTTGCCGGAGGTTGGCGCCCATTTCGCGCGCGACGATATGCGCGAGCGTGGTTTTGCCAAGGCCGGGCGGACCGAACAATAAAACATGATCGAGCGCTTCGCGGCGCAGGCGGGCGGCTTGGATGAAGATGTCCATTTGTGCGCGCACTTTTGTCTGGCCGATATATTCACTCAATGTGCGCGGGCGCAACGCGCGCTCAAATGCTTCCTCGTTTGGCGAGGCCGAGGCCGGAGTCATCAAGCGCGCAGCGTCGAGCGAGTCATTTTCAATCATGCTTTGGATAACTGTTTGAGCGCGAACCGGATCCCGCCGGATACATCTGCATCGGTGGGAATGGTTTTAATTGCGCTTACCGCTTCTTTCTCCGAATAGCCGAGCGCAAGGAGTGCATTCAAAATATCGGCGCCGTGTACGCTGGTCAGCGCGCCACCCGTAATACCCTCTGGCGCGCCGCCCAATTTGCCTTTCAGTTCAAGTAATAGGCGCGCAGCGATTTTTTTACCAATGCCGGGAATGCCAGCCAGCATCGCGGTATTCTGCACGTTTACCGCGCGCGTCAGATCGGCGATGTTTAAGCCCGACAAGACCGCGAGCGCCATTCGCGCGCCGATGCCGCTGATCTTTAACAATTCCCTGAACACGGTACGCTCCTGTGCGCTGGCAAAGCCATAGAGCATCTGCGCGTCCGCGCGCACGATCAAATGTGTCAGCAGAACGAGCGGCTCTCCGAGCGCCGGCATTTGGTAGAACGTGCTCATCGGCACGTCGATTTCATAGCCGACGCCGTGACAATCGACCAGCAGATGAGGCGGATTTTTTTCCAGCAGAATGCCGGATAGGCGGCCAATCATAAGGGTTGTGAAGAAAAAACAAGGGGGTTTTCGTAGTGTACCGCGCGGATAGGATTGTTGTTAACGGATCGGGCGCAAGTTGGATATTGGGCCAATTAACCGCCCGCGCCGCATTCGGAGTCCTTTTTTTGTGAACGCAGGCGCTCGATTACCGAGCGCAGCGAGCGCATCGCCGCTATGCGCATGGCAAATCGCAACGCCGAGCGCATCAGCAGCGTCTGGGCCGGGAAGACTGTGCAATTGCAAAAGCTGCCCGACCATATGTTGAATCTGTTCTTTACGCGCGCGTCCGTAGCCCACAACTGCCTGTTTGAGTTGCAGCGCCGTGTATTCGTGCACTTGCACGCCGCCTGCAACAAGCGCGCACACCGCTGCGCCGCGCGCTTGTCCGAGCAGCAGCGTTGCGTTTGGATTCACATTCACGAATACCCGTTCGACGGCGGCATGCGCCGGCGTATGCTCAGACAGCAACGCTCGAATACCGTCAAAAATCACGCCGAGCCGTTGCGGCAGATCGGCGTCGGGCGTCTTGATGACGCCGCTGGCAATGTAGCGCAGCTGTTGGCCGCTGCGTGTAATGATGCCAAAGCCCGTGCGCCTTAGACCGGGGTCGATGCCGATGATTTTCAACGCAGCGGTCTGCGTTTGACTTTAAACGACTAAAGTGACACTGGGCTGGGTGGGGGCCTCTCCTTGAAGTTTGATACTCGTGATCAATTCCGCCCGTAGCGCTTTCAGACGGCCGAGCGATGAGAGCAACGCTTCCTTGTGCACCGCTAATTTGTGCGATTCATTTTCCACGGCTGTTTTATATTGTTGGAAGGATGCTTTTAAACTTCCGAGTTCTTCAAGGATTTTTATCTCAAGATGGGTGGTCGATTTTATTCTTTCTTCAATAATTGAAGAAAGGGAACAGCGAGATTCAACAGATACGCTGCGTACCTTGCCTTGAGGATATGAACGCGAAAATGATCTAGATGCGCGGTCGCCAGAGGATAGGGTTAATTTTTCAGGAGCGGATGATCGACGCGAGTGGACGGCGCTTGTTTCCTCATATAGAAGAACTGGGGGTTTTCCTTTATGGGACGTTAAAGGGCTTAAGCCTTCCGTGCGGAAATAACGGTTTCCTTCGCTCGACCGCGCTTGATTGCTCAGGTCATTTGGATTTTTTGGGATTTGAATGAAGAGTAGGTCAAAATCACGCTCGATATTTCCAATGCAAAACGCTAATTCCTCCATATCGAGCTCTGGCGCACTGAGCATTTGAATGCACCGATCTATAGGGTCAGTGGTAACGGTCGAGCGGCTCGATTCAGCGATGGTGCTTGATGCAGCCACTGAAATAGGACGGCTGATCGCTTCTTTAGCCTCTTCAATTAGGGAGCTTAATCTCTTTTGAGATTTTTCCAAAAGGTCATCAATATTCTCAGAAGGAACCTCTTCAGGAGGAACACTTAAATCGGACGTTATGGAGGAGCTAGGTACAAGCAATGGCTTAATGGGAGACAGTGACGTAAACATAATATTCAAAAAGTTAAAAGGTTGATCAATCGCTACAGCAAGGGGTTCAAGCAAACTGGATGACCCGTAACAGAACCCGCCCTTCTAACTATCTCACCTTACGCAGAAGCCCCTGCATGAGCGGTTAATGTCCGCAACTCGGCCATAGCTGCCATATT
>LXRJ01000202.1 GCA_001684025.1 Candidatus Glomeribacter gigasporarum
GGCATTACAAGGAAGAATATCATTAGGAAGGCATGGGCCGTAACAATTACGTTGTATAACTGATGTTCCCCCTGAAGGAATTGTATCCCTGCCCCTGCTAACTCTAGCCGAATGGCCATAGAAAAGGCTGTCCCAATCATACCTGCAAACAGAGCGAATATAAGATATAGAGTCCCGATATCCTTAGCATTGGTTGAATAAAGCCAGCGAGCAACCATGAATCCAATTCACATAGGATACTTGTCAATCAAGAGGAGTATGACCAGTAATCACCGGTTCAATTTAACCCATTGAATCGATTCCCTCTACTCTTTAGAAAGCTACCAAGGCTCTCGTTTGAGACATTCCTTTTGCTGATTGGTTTCGAGGGGAGAGGATAAGACTAAGAAGGTGCTGTTAGTTAGAAACAGCACGTAAGCAATAACCCATGAGGCAAATTCCACAGTAAACCCAGAAGAGCAAGAATGGCCAATAAACTAAACCCCCTTCGGTCGAAGGATAAACGGCACCGTGGTCTGAGGGGCCCCTTGGGGCCTAAAGGGGGCCAGCCAAATTGCATTGAACTAAGTAAGAGTACATTAGTAAGGCTGCCGATTAAATAGGACTGTTAGCACAGGGTAACACTGAGAAAGGCGCCTTTTGGTGCTACTAGTCAATAGCTACTGTTTACTGGGCTACCTGTTCAATAGAGAGGCTACCAATGGCTACCTAATAAAGAAAGGCTACCAATGAATGAGAGTTAGGGGATGCCTTTTTAGGCAATAAGAGATGCCTCCTAGGAGGAAACCTAGGACTGAGAGTCCTACGATTGTCAGTAAAGCTTAACTCATACTACTGTTACCTCATTTACTTAGCTTTACTCTAAGCTCAATGGCTACTATCGAGGCCTTTGGGGTAGCACTCACTCTAGGGTTGCCTATTGGCAATGCCCTCCCTTTATCTGTGCTTACTCGATTAGTATC
>LXRJ01000226.1 GCA_001684025.1 Candidatus Glomeribacter gigasporarum
CACCAGAATAGACAACTTCAGTAATTCTTTCTTGCCAGTATATATTTTAGAAAATTTTTTTTTTTCTTTTATTTGTCTTTACTTTTTCTTTATTTGAGCACTAACAATTTTTAGTTTTCAAATTTTTTCTTCGTAAATTCTCACTATTAGAGTTATTCATTCTGGTATATTTTCTTCTTCATAGATTCTCACTATTGAAGTCATTCATTCTGGCATATTTTCTTCATTAGAGTTATTCAATTTGGCAATTCTTTTTTGTKRDKKTATATTTCAAGAAGTATTTTTTTTGTTTGTATTTACTTTTTCTTTATATAAGTGCTAATAATTTTTAGTTTTCAAATTTTTTTCTTCATGAATTCTTGCTATTAGAATCATCTATTCTAATACATTTTCTACATCAGAATCATCCAATTTGGTGTTTCTTTTTTGCTAGTATTACATTTTAAAAAAATATTTGTCACAGCTGATGCTGAAAACAGCTGATGCTAAAATTCAGATCTATTTTGATATGAATTTTTTAAAAATTTTTGGGGTGTTTTTTCTCTGCTTTTTTTTTATAGTTGAGTTAGTGTTTAGGGTTAAAATTGATAATTAACAAGTATATGTGGATTTTAGCAGAGCTTATATTTTTAAAGCAAGACCCCAAATTTTAGCTTCAGCTATTTTTAGTATCAGCTGTGACAATATTTTTTTTTTGATTAGGCTTTTTTACCTTTCTAGTTTTCAGATTTTATTTGTAGGTTCTCATTATTGAAGTTAACCATTCTGGTGCATTTTTTTATTATTGGAGTTGTTTAATTCAGTGTTTTATTTTTTTTCTAATGTTATATTTCAGAAAGTATATATTTTTGTTAGTACTTTTTACTTTTTCTTTACTTGAGCACTAAAAATTTCTAGTTTTTAGGTTTCATTTTGGTGCATTTTCTACATCATTGAAGTTATTCAATTTGGTATTTCTTTTTTGTTGATATTACATTTTGGAAAAATATTTTTTCTTTTATTTGTACTTTTTTACCTTTCTAGTTTTTAGATTTTCTTTGTGAGTTCTTGTCATTTAAGTTATCTATTATGACACATTTTTTTGTTATTAAAGTTGTCCAATTTGATGTTTTAATTTTTTTGGTATTATATTTAGAAAAGTTTTTTGTTAGTGCTTTTTTACTTTTCTTTATTTGAGCACTAATAAATTTTAGTTTTCAGGTTTTTTTCTTTATAGTTATTGGAGTTATCTATTCTGGTGTATTTTTTCATCATTAGAGTCATCTAATTCAGTGTTTCATTTTTTTTAGTATTATGTTTTAGAAAATATTTTTTTTTTGTTAGTGCTTTTTTACTTTTTCTTTACTTAAGCACTAACAATTTCTAGTATTCAGATTTTCTTTATAGATTCTTGTTATTGGAGTCATCCAATTTGGTGTTTTATTTTTGCTGGTGTTATATTTCAGGATATTTTTTTTGTTAGTTCTTTTTTACTTTTTGTTTATTTGAGCACTAACAATTTTTAGGTTTTAGGTTTTCTTTGTGAGTTCTTGTCATTAGAGCTATTTATTCTAGTACATTTTCTTTATTATTAGTATTATTTAATTTAGTGATTCATTTTTGCCAATATTACATTTTGAGAAGTATATTTTTTTTGTTAATGCTTTTTTACTTTTTCTTTACTTGAGCACTAACAATATTTAGTTTTCTAGATTTTCTTCTTTATAGGTTCTTGTTATTGGAATCATTCATTCTGGTGCATTTTCTTCATTATTAGTATCATCCAATTTAGTGTTTTATTTTTTCTAGTATTATATTTTGAGAAGTATATTTTTTGTTAGTACTTTTTTTACTTTTCTTTACTTGAACATTAACAATTTCTAGTTTTCAGATTTTATTTGTAGGTTCTCATTATTGAAGTTAAC
>LXRJ01000201.1 GCA_001684025.1 Candidatus Glomeribacter gigasporarum
ACGTGGGTCACTTTTACATGCACATTTCCCTTTTAGTGGCTCATTTTTCGATGCATATCAACAGCTGGCCGCCGAGGGCATCACGACCAAGCCACTGAAGACTCGAAAAGGCATCTTGCGCCCAGGTCGACGCATCGACAAGAAATATCTACACCGACTCCTGCGCAACCGCCTGTACCGAGGCGAAATCGTCCACAAGGGCGTCGCCTATCCTGGCCAGCATACCGCCATTGTCCCAAAATCTTTATGGGAGCAGGTGCAGGCGATATTGGCTGAGAGCCACAAAGGACAAGGCGCACCCGGCCAGCCGCGCGGTCAAACCGAGGCCATTCTGCGTGGGCTGCTCTTTGCACCGGACGGCGAAAAAATGCAGCCGACCTTTACGCGGAAACCAGGCGGCAAGATGTACCGCTATTACGTCTCGACACGGGACCGGCGCTTTGGGGCCAGCGCAGGCTCGATGGGAATGCTGCCCGCCGCCGAGATTGAAGCGCTGGTGCTAACGCAAGTGCAAGCGGCACTCGCGGCTCCGGAAGTTGTACAGTCGGTGTGGCAGCGGGTCCAGACTGTCGCACCGGAGATTGAAGAGCCGGCGGTGGTGTGCTGCTTGCGCAATCTCTCCACGCTGTGGACGCAGCTCTTTCCCGCCGAACAGCAACGCATTGTGCAGCTTTTGATCGAGCGGGTGCAGTTACGCGAAGGCGGTGTGGATATACAGTGGCGCGAGTCGGGCTGGCAGCAGCTGGCGGGTGAGTTGACCGTCGGCACCATCGGCGGCGAGTTGCGCGCATGGGAAGAGGCAGCAGCATGAGGTTGATTCGGCAAACGGGCGCGGCCCTTCCACAGCGTACCGCCGGCGAGACGGGTGTGTGGCTCTCGACCTCCATTCCCGTTCGGTTTAGAAAGCACGGGGTACGCACCGTCATCGTGCCGACCGCAACAAGCTCCGTTCCGACGAATTTTTCTGTGTCGCTGGCAAAAATCCCTCCGTCTTGTGATACCGCGCTCCTGATTGCGCTGGGCCGCGCCTTGCATTGGCAGCGCTTGCTAGATGAAGGGACCGCGGCGAGCGGCTCGGACATCGCGCGGCGCGAGGGGCTGCATCCGTCAACGGTCAATGGGCTGCTGCGGCTGAACCTGCTCGCACCCGATATCGTCGAGATGCTGATTGCGGGTCGGCAGCCCAGAACAATGACCCTGGAGTGGTTCCGGCGTCATCCGCTGCCGAGGGAGTGGGAAAGGCAGCGGGAGGTGGTGGCAGGATTCGAGCGGTAAGCGGCTCACTAGAGTTCTTTCGAAACCCTCTGTTTAGGGGTCAGCGCATAAGTTCAGGTAACGCTTTTCATAGATCGTTCTCCACATGGCACGGAGGTTTCGAAAGAAGTCTACTGTGTCCATCTGACAAAGCACACGGCTGACTTTTAAATGCTTTTATAAATAAAATAAGGTCAACACCCGATTTACTTGCTAGATAAGTCTTAAGTAAATTGCAAATGGTCTTTTCAGAAGACTTCTTTGTAAATGGTAATTTGTTTTTATTACGGCATCAATGTTAAAGACATGTACAGTTTTACTGCTAGTTTAATTATGGACTGAGTATGAAAAAAGGAGAGTAGACATTCAAGTATAACCTAAGTAAATCTATGTTAGGTAGTTTACTGTGCTTCATATTTTCTGCAGAAACCAGCGCGTCAAGTTGGCAAAATTGCACCCGCTTGGCTGGAAAATGGGGAAACCAGATTGGCTCGACATTTACCATTCAGCATGTCAATCCTGAAACTGGAGCGCTTATCGGGACTTATAAATCACCATCTGGAACAAAGGGGGAAACATATCCTGTTTCGGGGTGGATAAACGGCGCTAAACCAAGCAGATCGGGCAGTAACGTCCCGGTTGTAACATTCTCCGTCCGATGGGGCGAATATGGCAGTGTTGCTTCTTGGGCGGGCTATTACGAGGAAAAGAAGGGAACACCAACCATTACCACCCTATGGCACTTAGTCAGACCAAATGCCAATTATTCCTGGGACCACGTGTATACAAACAACGACGTATTCAAGCCAATAGAATAAACAACTTGGCGTAGAATAACCAGAGACCACAGGCTAGGGTAGCCTTGAAAAATCTGATAGGCTACCCGCTTCGCTTAAAATAAGCGATTTATACTTGAGCAGCAAGCGATCCAAGATTCAAATAAGGCACGGCGTGGACTGCCGCCGAAGCATTTTGT
>LXRJ01000217.1 GCA_001684025.1 Candidatus Glomeribacter gigasporarum
TTGGCTTTATCCTACAGGCTGCATCGGGTGTTTCTTAGGATTCAACGGTAAATTGGCGACGACGGGCACTACCCTCTACACATGACTCCATCTTTAGGGTCCACTTCAATTTCTTAGTGGACACCTATTCTGATGAGCTAAGCCCTTCTTTTATACAGGGCGTTTGGCCGGACGGTTACTGAAGATGGCTTGATGAGTTCGATGAGTTCGGTAGCCAATCCCTATGACACGCGCCGGCAGAAAGTTTTATCAAAACCCTTAAGGTGGAAGAAGTATACGTATCTGGATATGAAACCTTTGCGGATGTAACAGCGCGGCTGCCAAGATTCATCGAGGAGGTTTACAATACCAAGCGCTTACACTCAGCCCTAGGCTAGGTATCGCCTAATCAATTTGAAGCAACACTTGCTCGGCAAGTGAGTCAATTTTCATAGCCCAAGTTGTCCAGTCTCAGGGGGTCACTCCAATTGGCCCTGAGAAAATTGATACCATCTCTATGAATCATACATATTATTTATACTGCCTTCGCGCTTGCTCCTTGTGCAATCTCGCTGAAAAATGCTCTAGAAGTTTGTAGCGCTTACACGCTATATGAGGACTATAAGGAGAAGGCGCGGTTTTTACGAACTTTTCAACGTTATTGAGTAACTCATGGCTACTATCCCGCTGACAAAGCGCGGCGCTGAGCGGCTCAAAGATAAATTACATTGGCTGAAAACCGTTGAACGTCCAGCGGTGATCCAGTCGATTGCGGAGGCGCGCGCGCAAGGCGACTTATCTGAAAACGCAGACTATGACGCTGCCAAAGAAAGGCAGGGCTTTATCGAAGCTCAAATCTCCGATCTGGAAGCAAAATTATCGGCGGCGCAGATTATTGAACCAAAGAGCGTGGAAGCGGATGGGCGGGTGGTCTTCGGCGCGACGGTCGATCTTGAGGATCTCAAATCCGGCGAAAGAAAAACGTATCAGATTGTGGGCAATGACGAAGCCGATCTTGACCGGGATTTGATTTCCATCAGCTCGCCGATTGCACAAGCGCTCATTGGAAAATACGAAGGCGACATTGCCGCTTTTCACACACCGGGCGGCATGCGCGAAGTTGAAATTGTCCGTATTCGATATATCTGAAATTTTGGTTTGAGTTGGGCATCTACGATAGAATCATCGCTTTTTGTTCGGGGCGTAGCGCAGTCTGGTAGCGCATCTGCTTTGGGAGCAGAGGGTCGCATGTTCGAATCATGTCGCCCCGACCAATAAAATCAAGCCATTACGGCATTTTGGCTTGTGGCGTTCTAATTAGAATATTAGAACGTTGTTCTAATATTTACTTATTCTGTCCTCATCTGGCAGGAAGACTGAGACGGACATCAGAGACAGGTGTTTCGCGCCGTTTGATATAGTGATGAGTTGTTTGGGTATCGGTATGGGCTGCGCCTACCCTCAGTTGTTCAATGCTGTAACCAAGGCACTTGGCATCTGTCAGTGCTTTGGCGCGGATGTCCTTAAGAGTGACCTCTTTTATTCTCGTGCGCGCACAGGCGCGTTTCCATGCGCTTCCGATTCCATGAGAAGTATAAGGATGTCCATGGCGTGTATGAATAACATACATGTTTTAATTGTGCCGAGCTTACGGGCGCGTTCTAATACTTTTTTTGAGCGCTGCGGTTATGGGGATGCGCACTTTTGCACCGCTAGATGCCTCTGTTTTAGTCGGCTTGAAGAAATACTGTCCGCCTCTATTTGATCCCAGCGCAATAGCCGAATTTCTGTGGTGCGCTGATAAAGTAAGTAACACAAATCAACATAACACTGCACCATCGCTCCGTTAGAAGTTGGACGGCCATCTGCGCCGATGAGTAAAGCATCTCGAATGCGGTGATACTCAGTATCGGTCATATAGCGGTCACGTACTTTAGGCTTTTCGTAAGCGTCCGGTTAAAAGCCTTGTATAAAAGAAGGCTTTAGATCATCAGAATAGGTGTCTGTTGATATGCATCGAAAAATGAGCCACTAAAAGGGAAATGTGCATGTAAAAGTGACC
>LXRJ01000037.1 GCA_001684025.1 Candidatus Glomeribacter gigasporarum
TTCCTTTTTCAGTTCCCTGAAAGTTTATACAAATGTCAGAGTCAGATTAAGTCTTTACCTTTACACTCAGTTCAGAGTGGCGTCTAATCCGATGAAAGCTGATGTGGGGTGGAGGTCAGCAAACATCCATTAGATGTCCCAATGGGCGCTGCTTTTTTCAAGTCGCCCATCAAGCGCCAGGACTGCAAGCGCGGATCAAAGCACTGAAAGCGTTTATCCGTAAAGATCATAAATCAGGCGCGGTCGTATCGAGACCAGCGGGGGCGATGAGAAAGGTGAGGGATCGACGTTACAAAAGGCAGGATCCCCTGGGCCCATCGCCCATGCGAATCAACTCAGCGCCTGCGCTCAAGGTAAAGGCGATTGAGCGAAAACGGATCAGATCGATGCGAGCTGGACCAGGAGATGGCCAACATTGAGGCCGCCCTCCAACCGCAAAAAAGCACCGCAGAAAGGCAATCGGCACAGGCCTTGCTGACCGCCGTTCCGGCATGCGAGATTTCACCGCCTGACCTCTGATTGCCTTTTTGCCGGAGCTCGGCCCATGCGCTCATAAGCCGCTGGCCGCTTGAGTAGGCGTCGCACTCTTCCTAAGAAACACGCTTTGGGTGTTTCTATTCATACGGGGCGCGGGCGTAGCCCGGGTAGGCGGTTCAATCACGACAGCGGCAAACACAAGGGTAAACGTTTTATTGAAGGCGGGCGGGCACTCGGGCGTAAGACGCTTTAGAGGGCCGCTTTTGCCTGTACTCGATGCAACCGGCACAAACCCTTTGACGAGCGTTTGAGGGCGGCTGGACCATTTCCCAAATGACGAAGCCGCCAAAAAATGGCGCTTCCTCGCTTTGCGAAACATCGAGAAAAAATGGAAAATGCCCCCGACTCGCTGGGAGTAGGCCCAATCAATTCGCCACCCTGTTCGGTGAACCTTTTACCGATGCAATGAAATAGGTTTTGTGATTTGGCCTCTTTCGCAAAATTCCGGACATTACCCATTTTAAGGAAGACCTATGCTCACGACAGCACGGCCTGATCTCTGCACTGTTCTTCCCCGCTTTCCTGAGCCTGATGCAACAACATCGGTCACGGAAACAGTGCACACATCCGATATCGAACAAACGGATCAGAACGAATTCAAACGATCAAGAAGCGTTCATCATTGGCACAGCCTTACGCTTAGTGCCGGTGAGTCTTAATTTAGGGCCATTTGCTCATCTTTCTGTAATGTTAGTAGACGGCAGCAATGGAGAAATATGCGCTGCGTTTGAGGCATTGGCCGCTTCACGCGCAACCGGCGAACCCCTTTCCCCTTACTTCCCTAGCCGGGATCATTGTCTGCGCACGTATCATTTTGTATATAAACCGTCTTTCGCGCAGCAATATCATTTTTCTTTTGACGACGCTTACCGGCAGCCGATCAAGAAATTTGAAAAGTTGTATGAAGGGCCAGATGCCATCGAACGCTGGCGCGCAGCGGCCAGTACAGTGCCTAGGCTGAATGCGCTGAATCTAGATTATCCATGTTGGGGCGGTATTTTTACTTGCTGGATTCCCGGCTGCCAGCGCCCCAACAGTAATTCCGGTTATCGGACTCTCATAGACGAGATGGGGCTCCCGCTTTATACCTTTAAAGGTTTTTACTGGTATATCGGCATCGACACGCCAATGGCGGCCGGCGAAGCGCATCAAGACGCGGAAAATAACGACCGAGTCGCCCCTTCGTTTATCGCGTAATATAAAAGTGCGTTTACTTTTCAAAACTCACGGTCATTTCCTATCTTAAAAAAACCGCAACACCGGCGGCCAGACTCGCAAAACTTGGCCTTTTGCGGGCAATGGATTTTGTCCTGCATTTGCCGGTCCGTTATGAAGACGAGACGACGCTCACTGCAATCCGCGCTGCGCGGCCAGGCGTCACCGTGCAGATTGAAGGGGTCGTCGCAACCAGTGAAATCACCTTAAAGCCGCGCCGTCAATGGCGTTTAACGCTCGTCGACCGGCACGGAGATACCGTGCAGTTGCGTTTCTTTAATTTCTACGGCGCTCAAATCAGACAATTCGAGGCGGGCGTGCGGGTGCGCGCGCGCGGCGAAATTCGCGCAGGTTTTTCTGGACGGGAGATGGTTCATCCGGCGCTGCGGATCGTTACAGAAGATACGCCATTGCCGAACACGCTCACGCCTGTTTATCCAGCCAGCCAAGGCATGAGCCAAGCGTGGCTGCGCCGCGCGATTGAGCAGGCGCTTGCCGATACGCCGCTGCCGGAAATTCTGCCCGATGCTCTGCACACTGAAATCATCGCCCCGCTGCGTTTGCCAGCGCTGGCGGATGCGGTGGCATTTTTACATCATCCAAGCGCAAACACGGATACCGGAGCATTGGTTGAGCGTACCCATCCCGCGTGGTTACGAATCAAATTTGAAGAACTGCTGGCGCAGCAATTGTCATTGAAACGCGCACATCTTGCACGCCGCCAGAAAAGCGCGCCATGTATGCCGCGCGCAACGCACGCAGAGGCGCTGACCCGGCGCATTGAACGCGCTTTGCCGTTTGCACTCACGCGCGCACAGCAGCGCGTCCGAGATGAAATCAGCGCCGACTTGGCGGCGCCGCATCCGATGCAGCGGCTTCTGCAAGGCGATGTCGGCAGCGGCAAAACGGTCATTGCTGCGCTCGCTGCCGCGCAAGCGATTGAAGCGGGTTATCAGACCGCTTTTATGGCGCCCACCGAACTGCTTGCTGAACAACACTTGCGTCAACTGAGCCGCTGGTTCGAACCCTGCGGCGTAACGCCCGTCTGGCTGGCGGGCCGTTTGAAAGACCGTGAAAAGCGCGCCGCGCTGCACGCCATCGCAACCGGCACCGCGCAATTGGTGATTGGCACGCACGCGATGATCCAAAGCGCAGTCGAATTCGCACGGCTCGGATTGGCGATCATCGACGAGCAGCACCGCTTCGGCGTCGAACAACGGCTTGCGCTGTGTACTAAAGCACAACTGGGTAGCGCCTTGTCCAATCGCGTTGCAACTGGACAAGGCGTTGAGCAGCCGCATCAGCTGATGATGAGCGCAACGCCGATTCCGCGCACACTCGCGATGAGCTATTACGCCGACCTGGATGTCTCTACGCTCGATGAATTGCCGCCCGGGCGCACGCCGGTGCTGGCCCGTCTCATTTCGCACGCGCGGCGCGCTGAAGTGATTGCGCGGATTCGCGCGGCGGCGCGCGCTGGCCGTCAAATGTATTGGGTATGTCCGTTGATCGAGGAAAGTGAAGCGTTGCAATTACAAACCGCGCTTGACACGTTCACTGCGCTCTGCGCTGCGTTACCCGAATTGCGCATCGGTTTGATCCACGGCCGGCTTAAGTCGGCGGAAAAAACCGCAGTGATGGAACAGTTTATGGGCAATGAAATTCAGCTGCTGGTGGCAACGACGGTGATCGAAGTCGGGGTGGACGTTCCGAATGCTTCATTGATGATCATTGAACATGCGGAGCGTTTTGGGCTGGCGCAGTTGCACCAGCTGCGCGGGCGGGTCGGACGCGGCCATCAGGCTTCGGTGTGCCTGCTGCTCTACGTGCCGCCGTTATCGCGCGCCGCGTACGCGCGACTGCGCACGCTGCGCGAAATCCAGGATGGATTTGAAATTGCGCAGCGCGACCTGGAAATCCGCGGTCCTGGCGAATTTCTAGGCGCGCGCCAATCCGGCGCTGCGATGTTGCGTTTTGCGGACATTCGGCGCGATGCCCGATTGATCGACCCCGCGCGCCGCGCGGCCGAGCGCCTGCTGCGCGATTGGCCGCAGCAGGCCGAGCAACAGTTAGAGCGCTGGCTGGGGCAGCGGGAGCACTATCTGAAAGTTTAAAGTTCATTCTGACTCAACGCATTTGACAACAACTTCGCGGTGATATCGACAATCTGAATCACGCGCTGATATGCCATCCGCGTCGGGCCGATCACGCCGAGCGTGCCAACAATCTTTCCACCCGCCTGATACGGTGACGTGACCGCGCTCATTTGCTCGATAGGAATGCGTTCCGATGCGCCGCCGATAAAAATCTGCATCCCTTGCGCATGACTGGACACATCGAGCAGCTGGAGCAGATTGGTTTTCTGATCAAACACATCGAACAGTTGACGCAGGCGGCGCATATCGGAAGAAAGGTCAGCGATTTCAAGCAGATTGCGCGCGCCGGAGATCAGCACGGCTTCGCTGGCGTTGGCTGCATCCGTGCTCGCGGCAATCGCCGCTTGCATCAATTGCGTCATATCGTCGCGCAGCGCATTCAGTTCTTCGCGCAAGCGTGAACGTGCAGCGTCAAAACTTAAGCCTGCGTAGTGCGCATTGATGTAGTTCGACGCTTCGGTGAGTTGCGCGGGCGAATAGGCTTTCTGGGTCGCCATGATCCGATTTTGCACATCGCCTTCAGGGGTGACGATCACCAACAATATCCGCTTTTCGGACAAGCGCATAAATTCGATCTGACGGAACGCATGGCTGCGGCGCGGCGTCAATATAATGCCGACGAACTGCGATAAATCTGACAGCACGCGCGCGGCGGCGCTGGTCAGCTGCGCGGGTTCGCCAGGCTGCAATTGAGCGCGCACGTGCAGTTCAATCTGCGCATCATCCGGCAGCGGTTGCGCCGTCAACATCGTATCGACGAACAGCCGGTACGCGCGCGGCGTCGGCACGCGGCCCGCCGACGCGTGCGGGCTTGAAACAAAACCGGCGTCTTCGAGATCCGCCATCACATTGCGAATGGTCGCCGGGCTCAGTTCAAGTTCGGAGTCTTTGGAGAGCGTGCGCGAGCCGACTGGCTGACCTTCGACGATATAGCGTTCGATCAGCGTTTTAAGCAGATGGCGGGCGCGGGCGTCGAGCATAAAAAGGAAAAGCGGGCAACAAGCAGTATTAAGAAAGAAACCGCTCATCCATCGGTTAAATAACTAAGGGATCCACTTCAATCATCCAGCGCACTATACCCTTGACTTTCAGTGCACGCAGCTGTGGCTGCCATGCGTTCAGCGTGCGTTGGAGCACGGCGCGCGAAGCAGATTCGAGCAGAAACTGCGCCCGATGGAGGTGTCTGACTTTCACAATCGTCATCGGTACGGGATCGTAACGCGTGATCGCGGCGGCTTCGGGTGCGTTGTCAAGCGCGGCGGCCGCGCGGGCGAGAAAATCAAGCGCCGCTGCCAAGGTGCGCGCCTCAGCGCGCAGCAGCGCTTGATAGACAAAAGGCGGCAGACGCGCCTGCCGGCGCTCGGCGAGCGTTGCCGCAGCGAAACCAACGTAATCGTGACGGGTCAGCGCCTGATAGAGCGGATGATGCGGATAGCGCGTCTGAATCAGCACTTCGCCGCAACCGGCGCGTCCGGCGCGCCCTCCGACCTGCATTAATTGCGCGAAAAGCCGCTCGCCGGCGCGAAAATCGTGCGAGAACAGCGCGGCGTCGCTATTGAGTACGCCGACGAGCGCCACACGCTGGAAATCGTGCCCTTTGGCGATCATTTGCGTCCCAATCAAAATATCGACATCGCCCGCGTGCATCCGGTCAAAAAGCATTTGCGCGCGCCCTTTGCGGCGTGCGCTGTCCGCATCCAGACGTGCAATCTGCGCGCTGGGTAACGCCGATAAGAGCGTTTCTTCAATGCGCTGCGTGCCGCGCCCGAGCGGCGCCAGATCGATATTGCCGCACGTCGGGCAGGCGCGCGGGATTGGGGTTTGAAGGCCGCAATGATGGCAGCGCAGCGCCCGTTCCGGCTTGTGTAACACGGTGTAGACGCTACAGCGCGCGCATCCGGCGAGCCATCCGCACGCATCGCACGCCAGCACCGGCGCATAGCCGCGCCGGTTCAAGAAAATCAGACTTTGCTCTTGGCGCGCCAGGCGCGCGCGCAGCGCCTCAAGCAGCGGCGCTGAAATGCCGGGCGCCGCCTGCGCTGCGCTGCGCGGCTGAGCGCCTCCGGTATGAATCAAGCGAACCGCTGGGAGCGTGGCATCGATGTGCGCCCGGCGCGTCAAACTCAGCCGGGTATAACGGCCCCGTTCGGCACGGCGCCATGTTTCTAGCGCGGGCGTTGCCGAGCCGAGCACCACTGGAATGTCCAATTGCTTGGCGCGCCAGATCGCCAAATCGCGCGCCGAATAGCGCAGCCCTTCCTGTTGTTTATAGGCGGCGTCGTGTTCTTCATCGACAATAATCAACGCCAAGCGCGGCATCGATGCCAATACCGCAAGCCGGGTTCCAATGACAATGCGCGCATGTCCGCAAKGCGCSGSGAGCCAATGCCGCGCCCGCGCGCCTTCGCTCAAACCGCTATGCAAGGTGACGATAGCCGCATCCGAGGCGCGTTGGATACGGGCGCGAAATACTGCTTCGATCTGCGGCGTGAGATTGATTTCAGGCACCAGCACCAATGCCTGTGCATCCGGATCGCGGGCGAATAAAGTGGCCAGCGCGCGTAGATAGACCTCGGTTTTGCCGCTACCGGTCACGCCATGCAATAGGAAAGGCGCGAACCCGCGCGCCGTATTGAGTTGCTGCAGCGCCTGCGCTTGTTCGGAAGTGAGCGTGGGAACAGGGATGTCCGCTTCTGATTTAGGAATGTCTGTTTTTCCTGCCCCATCTAAAGCTGCAGCGTTTACCGATTGCACAGGCTGCACATCGTGCAGCTGCGCGCTCAAACGCGGCCAGCGCCGCGCAGCGCGCAGTGCGCCTGGGAGGGAGGATAAGGCAATTTCACCCACGGCACGCTGGTAATAATCAGCAGCAAAACGCAATAACGCGCGCCACTCTGCCGATAAAGGAGGGCAGGCATG
This sequence comes from Candidatus Glomeribacter gigasporarum, assembly GCA_001684025.1. Classification (GTDB taxonomy): domain Bacteria; phylum Pseudomonadota; class Gammaproteobacteria; order Burkholderiales; family Burkholderiaceae; genus Glomeribacter; species Glomeribacter gigasporarum_A. The sequence goes on from LXRJ01000037.1 coordinate 6,828, forward strand.
CCAAATGGCTTCAACTTCGCGCAGCCGTTCAGCGGAAAGCGCGCTTTGTGAAACAATTTCCCAAATCAGTCCGACCTCCATGCGCCGGCCAAATGGAACATGAACCCATTGACCGGTCTGCGGCTTGTGCGTGGTTGCGCAGCGGTATTCGAACAAGACCGGAATCGGCTGATCCAGCGCAACGCGGACAATCCATTTTTCATGCATGTCCAATTTCTGTTGTATTTCTTGAATAGGGTGAATCAGAGAATTCTTAAGACCCATTAAAGTGAAACATGGATTATTTTTCTAACTCACAGATTTCTCGGCACTTTTTCAAGCTCTCCACATATTCTGTGGATAACTCTGTTGAAAACTCGCTCTGGAATGGCCAGGATGGCCAAGAGATGAGCCACCGCTTACTTTGCCTAGATTCTAGGCAATTTTTGTGATTTCCATAGAAATCAATGAGTTACATGAGAACTGCGCATCTACCTGTTGGCTTCTGCGGGGTTGACCTTATTTTCAAAGCCAGCATTGGAAAATGTGTATAAGTGTGGCTTGCTTGGACTGTAATTTCAGGAAAAGCGATTTAAAAGGGCGGCCTATGCACTGTAAAACGGATCGGATTCGGATGTCCTTTGACGCAAAGCGCGGCTATAGGTATGCACTTCCTCAACCATTTCAGCGACATGGTGCGGCGGCGTGCACGGCAAAATGCCATGCCCCAGATTGAAAATATGGCCTGGATGCGGACCATAGGCATCCAGCGCAGCGCGCACTTCAGTACGGATAATATCGGGCGGCGCTAATAAAACCGCCGGGTCGAGATTGCCTTGCAATGCAAGCTGTTTGCCGATGCGCTGCCGCGCGGCGGTTAGATCGACCGTCCAATCGACGCCCAGCGCATCGGCGCCGCTCGCCGCGAGCGCTTCAAGCCAGAGTCCGCCCCCTTTTGTAAACACAATGATTGGAATGTGTGCATCTGCACGGGATGCGCGCACCCGCGCAATCACGCGCGCGATGGGTGCCAATGAAAAGCGCTGGAATGCGCGATGCGCCAGCACACCGCCCCAAGTATCGAAAATCATCAGCGCATGCACGCCGGCGTCGATCTGCGCGTTCAGATAATCCGCGACCGCGCGCGTATTGAGGTCGAGAATCCGCTGCACTAAATCCGGACGCGCATAGAGCATCGACTTAATCCAGCGGAAGTCATCGCAACGTCCGCCTTCAACCATATAGCACGCCAATGTCCATGGACTGCCGGAAAAGCCAATCAGCGGCGCGCGCTGGACGCCCTTGGCATCACTGAGCGCCTGCCGGATTTGGCGGATCGCATCGGTTACATAACGCAGCGCTGGATCGATCATAGGCGCCTTGAGCCGCGCGATATCCGCTTCATCGCGCACCGGATGCGCAAAGCGCGGACCGCTGCCCGCGTTAAACGTGAGTCCCAGGCCCATCGCGTCGGGCACGGTCAAGATGTCGGAAAAAAGAATCGCGGCGTCGAGCGGAAAACGCGCCAGCGGCTGAAGCGTCACTTCAGTTGCATAGTCGGGATTTTTCATCAATGCCAAAAAATGACCGGCGCGCGCGCGCGTCTCGTTGTATTCAGGCAGATAGCGGCCCGCCTGACGCATGATCCAAACGGGCGTGTAATCGGTTGGCGCGCGCTTGAGCGCGCGTAGAAAGGTATCGTTGGCGAGCATAGAAATGAATGTCGTGCTTTTTTCAGCGCGATGGCTCTTTCGCGCGCGCGAAACGGCACTGCGCAAGCCGCTGCAAAAAGCGCTAGCGCAGACCGGCAATATAATCGGCCACAGCCCTGATTTCCGGCTCCAGTAGACGCTTCGCAATCGCTTGCATCGCGGGGTGGTTATGGCGCGCGCCGCTTTGGAACGCTTTGAGTTGCTCAATCGTGTCATCCTGCCATTGTCCGGCCAAGCGCGGATATTGCACTGGAATGCCAGCGCCTGTCGCACCGTGGCACGCGGCGCATGCAGGCACGCCCCGTTCCGGAATGCCGCGGCGCCAAATTTTCCGGCCAAGTGCCACTTCCTCCGGATGATGCGCAAAAGCAGTCAATGCGGGCTGCGCGGCAAAATATGCGGCAACATTTTGCATATCCTGATCGGATAACGCCGCGGCAAAGCCCGCCATCACTGTACTGCTGCGTTCGGGCGCAGTTTCATTGGGTTTTGTTTTGTAATCTGTGAGTTGTTTATACAGATACTGCGCATGTTGCGCCGCCAGTTTCGGCGCAACGCCCGACGCGCCGCGGCCGTCGTTCTGATGGCAAGCGGCGCACACTTGCGCCGCAACGGCTTGGCCGCGTTCGAGATCGGTTTTCGCCCACCCGATTGATGCGTCCCACCCGCATATGCCATAGCCAATCCCGATCATCAACGCTCGAAATGCGCGCTTGCTGAACATCCGCGGCTGGCTCATCGCAATCTCCCATTCGTGTTTACATTCTTTCCGGTCTTTGGGTTTTGTTACCGAATGACACGCTTCGTTAGGTCAAAGTGAAATCTTTCCGCGCATAATTTCACTGTGTCAAGCCTCCTTTTGCAGAGTGGAGGTTCTCCGCGCGCTTACCCCCGTAGTGCGTGGTGTTTGGCGGGCCTTTTGGCCCGCTTTTTTTCAAATCGCTCTCTACTTTTTGACCTCAGCCCAGCAGGTTGGCGTTTCGAACAGACGCACACGCTCAAGCTGAAGATGTAATCCATTTGGCCGGTTATAAACAGGCGCCAAGGCGTCGAAAGCGATGGCGGCCAAATGTTCGACCGTTGAAATACAATCGAGTGCAACCGTCAGCATTCCGCAATCTGGCGCGCCTTCCGCGCACACGGGTGTGTCGCGCAAAGTGATCTCAAGTGCGTAGCGATGCCCGTGCAAATGACAGCATACGCTACGATGGTCGGGAATCCGGTGGCCGGCGTCGAAATCGAGTTGCTCGTATTTAGCGAATGATTGATGCGGTTGCGGTACGACCACCTTTAATTCATTGCCGTGTGTAACAACCAACGGCGCTTCCGCCTTTGGGCTAACGCACCCCCAATCGATGCCCGCGGGAACCGGAAGGGTGCCGTTTGTTTCAATCGCGATCTCAAAGCGCGCCGCATGGAGCGCATCGATTAACGCCGCATCGAGTTGCAGCAATGGCTCGCCGCCGGTGCATACGACAAAGCGCGCGGGCGCGCTGCGCGGCCAGCAGGATTCGATCCGTGCCGCCAGTTGCGCCGCTGTCGCGTATTTGCCGCTATTTTCGCCATCCTACCCGATGAAATCGGTATCACAGAATCGGCAAATGGCGCGCGCCCGGCCCACTTCACGGCCGGACCACAGATTGCAAACTGCAAGGCGGCAAAACACAGCGGGGCGGCCAGTCTGGATCCCTTCTCCTTGCAAGGTATAAAAGATTTCCTTGACAGTGTAGGTCATTTTGAAGGTTGTTTTTCAGCGAAGCGCTCGTAACCCTGCCTGCGCAGGATACAGGCGGGACATTCGCCGCAACCGTATCCCCAGCGATGCAATTCTTCGCGCACGCCGAGATAACAGGTATGCGTCTCAGCGCGAATCAATTCAATCAGCGCGTGACCGCCCAAAGCATCAGCAAGCTGCCAAGTCGCTGCTTTGTCAAGCCGCATCAACGGCGTTTCAATGACGAAGCGCTGCGCCATTCCCAAGTTCAAAGTGACTTGCAATGCTTTGATTGCGTCGTCGCGGCAATCCGGATAGCCTGAAAAATCTGTTTCGCACATGCCGCCCACTAGAACATTCAATCCGCGCCGCGCGGCAACGGCTGCGGCGAAGGTCAAAAAGATCAGATTCCGTCCCGGAATAAAGGTATTCGGCAACCCGTTTGCTTGCCATTCAATGTCTATTTCACATGTCAGCGCCGTATCGCTAAGCGCGCCCAACGTTGGTAAATTCATCAGATGATCTTCATGCAAGCGCGCGCGCCAATGTGCAAAGGTATGCATCAGGCGCGCACGAAAACGGGCGCGGCATTCAAGTTCGATTCGGTGGCGTTGTCCATAATCAAAAAGCGATGGTTTCGACGTGAAGGTAACGGTCAAGCGCCCATGCAAGACAGGCCGCTGAATCTTGTCCGCCGGAAAAAAGAACCAAAGCGCGGTTTTGCCGAACGCCAGACATCATGATGAGCAACTTGTATCGGTATGAAAAAAGCCCGCCGCCAGCGGGCTTTTTTTGTGATGCGCGGTTATCCGGGCTTATGCGGCGTTCGCCGCCGACAACTGCTTCAACGCAGCGGCCAGCCGGCTTTTATGCCGCGCCGCTTTATTTTTGTGGATGATGTTCTTATCCGCGATGATATCGATTGTTTTGGAAGACTGACCAAAGACTTCAGCGGCTCTAGACGCGTCGCCGGCTTCTATGGCATGCCGTGCCGCTTTGATGGCGGTGCGCAGTTTTGAGCGCAGCGCGGAATTATGCGCATTGGCTTTAGCAGCCTGGCGCACGCGCTTACGTGCTTGTGCAGAGTTGGCCATCAGAAATTCCTTTCGTTAAAAGCCAAAATTTTAGCAGGGCTTTAATCGCAATGCCTTATTTGTGAATAGCATGGCTATTCATCTTGAGCGATTTCGATGGCGCGTCGACGCGCCGCTAGAACGCCGCGCACAATGGCCTGTTTAATGCGATCCGCTTCGAACGAAGCAAGCGCTGCGGCAGTGGTGCCATTCGGCGGACTGACCTGCGCGCGCAAAACAGAGGCTGCGGTGCTGGATTGCGCAGCGAGCGCTGCTGCGCCAGTAAAGGTCGTTCGTGCCAATGTACGCGCCTGAGCACCGTCGAATCCGAGCCGTCGCGCGGCCTCTTCAAGCGCTTCAATGAAATAGAACACATACGCTGGGCCGCTGCCGCAGAGCGCAGTGATCGCATCCAGCCGGCTTTCATCCTGACACCAGACAATTCTACCGACGCTCGATAGGATACGTTCGGCGCGCGCGCGGTCATTGTCCCGCACATCAGACGGCGCAGCCAGTCCTGTGAAACCGAGGCCAATAGCAGCGGGAAGATTCGGCATCGCGCGCACAATGCGCGGATAACCGCCAAGCCAGCGCGCAAGCGTTGCAATCCGGATGCCCGCTGCAATACTGATCACGAGTTGCGTCGTTAAGTAGGGCGCAATTTGGCGCGCGGCGTTTTCCAGTGCATGAGGTTTAACCGCCAAAATCAGTACCTGAACGGTATGTAGCGCCGCATCCGGCGCGGCGACGCAGCGTAATTTCAACATCTGTTCAAGCTGCGCGCGCACTTGTGCATCTGGATCGATGGGGATCAGTTGAGCATGGAGAATGCCGCGTTCCAACAAACCATCGATCAGCGCACGGCCCATATGGCCGCAGCCAACAATAGCGATTCTTATTCGAGCATCGAACGTAGCATCCATGCCGTCTTCTGATGGATCTGCATCCGTTGCGTCAGTAAATCCGCGCTTGGTTCATCGCCTGCGGCCTCAACGAGAGGAAAGATTTCGCGCGCTGTGCGCACGACGGTTTCCTGACCTTCGACCAATTGACGGATCATGTCTTCAGCGCATGGGATGCCTTCAGCTTCTGGAATTGATGAGAGCTTTGCATACTCGCGATAGCTGCCAGGAGCGGGAAAACCGAGTGCGCGAATGCGTTCGGCGATGACATCGACGGCAGCAGCGAGCTCAATATATTGGGTCTCAAACATCGCATGCAGCGTATTGAATTGTGGGCCAGTAACGTTCCAGTGAAAGTTGTGCGTTTTCAGATACAGGGTATAGGTGTCAGCTAATAGACGGGACAAGCCGCCAGCAATATTTTGACAATCTCTATCTCGAATGCCGATATTGACTGCAGGCGCAGTTTTCTGCAGGCACATGCGCTTCTCTCCTTCGGATATAAATTGACTAAAGCCAATCCATATGGCTTGGAAAGCGATTATCCAGGAGGAATTATATAAGGGAAAGAAGTGGTGTCTGCCTATTGGAGAATTTCCGCTTGAGCGCCCAGGAAGGCGCTGACCGTTGTTAAACCAGAACAAATAGCCGACGAGGCGGCCATTAAAGGCGTTTAAGACTATAAAGAGCATATCTTCGCGACCGTCAACAAACTCTTCCCGCATGAATCGATTAAAGCGCTCGCGGTGGCGTTCATTTGCCGGAGAGCACATGCTCAATTTAGCTCAATCGCCCGCAATCCCTTACAATTTAAAGTTTGCCGGCTTAGCTCATCAGGTAGAGCGGATGATTTGTAATCAGAAGAAAAAATTATATAAATCCACTAGTTACAATATTTTCTATTCCGCAAAAGCGGGTTTTATAGAGCCTTGGAAGCCGCATCAGGTATAGAAGAGCTATCCATTTGCGGAACAATTTACCCTTTAATGAATCCACTCCCCTCTCAACGCCCTTTCGAGCTTCTGCTGCGCCTCACTTTCGATATCGAAACACACTGAGCACACGAATTCTTTGATGGGGTCTTCTTCGCCTTTGGAAAGGCGCTTCATCCGCTCTTCCTTATGCACGGAATAGATGAACTTATTCATCAACGCCCCATCCGCATCATAGGCTCGCACGATGAGCCAGTTTTAATCGGAGGGGTCTTCTTCCAGACAGATAATGACAGTTTGACCTTGATACTCAAAAGTTTCAAGAATTTCAGATGGCATCACACGCTCCCGTTTCTGTTCATCTATCGAAGGGAGAAAGATAGGGCTAAGCGCCTCATGCCGTCGATTCATCCGTTTGGCTAAAGCGATAGGTCAAAAGCCTCGTCTGAAGCGGTGCGTCGGGAACGGAAAAATATCCTTATAAATCAAATAGTTACATTGATAAAGGTTGTTCAGGGCTGAATCAATGAGATCAGTTCGGGCCGGACTTTTATTGCAGTGTGGCTTTGCTCGGAGCATTGGCAGATTGCTATACTGGGCCGATACAATCGAAACGTATCAGGAAGATGGATAAAACGCTCTATGAACAATACGTTCAAGTTCCCCTCGTTGCTCGGTTGCTGGCGAATCGGGGGTTTTGCGAGCAAGACTTGCTAGATCGGCAAGCCGTCGCAGCGGAGATCGTGTTTTCCATGTGCGGCGCGATTCGCGGCGCAAAAATTTCTATCGTAGACGATGCTCTAACATACTCATTTTTGGTATGTTGCCCCTCTATGCAAAAACGGGTTAAAGCAGATTAGGCCATCGCTGAACAACTGATTACGAAGTTTGAGGATTCACTCAGCGACATCATCACGTTCTCTACATTGCCCTATAGTGAAAATAGTCTTGATCGTAAATCCTTAAAAGGAGGCCGCTGGTGGTTTCCGTGTTCGATGTGGCGAAATATTTTTTGTCGCTGGTGGATGAAGAGGTCGGCGACTCTCTATCGAATCTCAAGCTCCAGAAACTGGTTTACTACGCGCAGGGGTTTCATCTTGCGTTGTTTAACCGCCCCTTATTCGGAAACTCTATTGAAGCTTGGACACATGGGCCGGTGATTCCTGAGCTTTATCGCGCCTACAAGGAATATGGCGCGGGCGCTCTACCTCTACCCACAGATTTCGACTCTGATATTTTTGATCGTGAGACCCGTGAATTATTGGATGAAATATATCAGGTCTATGGTCAATATTCAGCATGGATGCTGCGCGATATGACGCATCAAGAAGGGCCTTGGGTACAAGCGTTTGAGGATGGAGGGTTTGGAACAGAAATTGAGCACAAAGCCATGCAGGACTATTTCCGCACGCAGCTTAGAAATTAACGGATGGGTCAGCTCAAAAATCCAGCCGGTAAGCGAAGAGGATAGAGGTAAGCGATGGATGCGTCCATGATGCCGTTTGGATCATGCGGTGCATGAAAAGCCAAGCAAACAAAGTTCAAAACGTCATCAGGAATGTCCTGCGTGGACGGTTTTTTTTGACCGACGAACGGCGCAAAACAATTTCTTCTATCTCAAAACCCATTGACCCGGATGGCATCATTCTCTTGGCCTATCGTTCTGCTCATGAAGCTTGCCAAAAGGTCTATGAATCACTACAAACTCAACGTAATAACGCGACTGTCGAGCTTACATTGCACGCCGATGATGGCGTGATGGAAGCTTATGAGGCTGCGCTAGATTCCATTGCATATTTGTGCAATTTGATCAACGAATTATGTTGGGAGCTGGGTGGGTAGTGTCCGAAATTTTGTGTGAGAGGCCGGGTTATAAAACTCATTTCATCGCATGGGTGAAAC
>LXRJ01000249.1 GCA_001684025.1 Candidatus Glomeribacter gigasporarum
GCGGGCGGCTTTTTGCAGGCCGTGAGTGCGAACGCCGCCGCCGCTGCATACATCCAGCCTAAGCGAAGTGGAGCAACACGCATAGTGAGAATTAGAAGATGTGGAATCAAAAGGCGGTTGGAGAAACGCTTGAGTAACAACTGCACCGTGCCAGCCGCTGAAAAATGCTTCTCGGCGATTATAGAGAGAATTCAGGCTGAGCAGTCATCATTTTAAGCAATCCGCGCAGCGCATATTCGGCCGCTTGTAGACGGATTTGGCAGCGCGCGCCGCTGAAGCGTTGGATTTCATCCAGAGTCTGTAAACGGCTGCTCCATGCAAAGCACACTGTGCCCACAGGCGCGCGCTCAGTGCCGCCGCCGGGGCCGGCGACGCCGGTGATGGAGAGCGCAAGCTGCGCCTGGCTGTTGCACAGCGCGCCGATGGCCATGGCGCGCGCCACCGGCCGGCTGACCGCGCCGTATTGTTCGATCATTTCAATCGGCACGCCGAGCAGTTCGGCTTTCGACGCGTTGGAATRCKTGACGAAGCCGCGTTCAAACCAGGCGCTGCTGCCTGCAACCTCTGTGATGGCGGATGCAACCAGGCCGCCGGTGCACGATTCGGCGGTGACAAGCGTGAACTGCGCTTTTTGCAAGGCATGTCCGGCGCGCGCCGCAAGTGGGCGCAAGTGATCGGAAGGGAAAGCGGTGCCCGTCACGATCTATCCAATGCTCTTCCAGAAGGCGATGCTGAGCAGCGTATAGAACGCTGCGACAGCATCATCAAACATAATGCCGAATCCGCCTTTAAAATGGCGCTCGAAAAACCGGATCGGCGGCGGTTTGACGATGTCGAACACGCGGAACAGCGCGAATGCGGCGAATTGCGTCGCAAACGAAGCGGGCATCACGAATAACAAGACCGCCCAAAACGCGACCACTTCATCCCAATTGGCTGCGGACGGGTCGCGCATGCCGAGCGCCTGCGCGGCGGCGCGGCACGCGATCACGCCGATGCCGAAGCCGGCCACWMYMAGCACCGCCCAATACGCTGGCGTCAGAATGCGATCAAGCAAAATGAAAGAGCCCCAGCCGACCAGCGTGCCGACCGTGCCCGGCATCCACGGACACAGTCCGCTGCCGAAGCCAAGCGCAATCCAGTGAAGCGGGTGCGCGCGCATGAAGCGCAGAGTAGGACATTTTTCAGGCGCATCGGAAAGGTTCATCTGCATCGGAGCGGAAATGGTCGAAGCTCAGGATGGAAAGGGGCAATGTCACGCCGCGGGCATCTTGCCAGCGGATGCGCGTCTTCGATAGCGTAGCAGCCAGAATTGTACCGATGCGCGTCAGCGGCAGATTCAGGSGCGCGCCGATCTCGGCGATGGCGCCACGCGCGCCGACGGGCGCGGTAAAACACAGTTCATAGTCATCGCCGCCGCTGAGGGTACAGAGCCGCTGGATATTTAACGGCATGTGCGCGAGCGCTGCCGAGCGGGGAATCCGGTCGATCTCGATCACCGCACAGACATTTGAGCAGGTGAGCACATGCGCCAGGTCGCCCGCGAGTCCGTCCGATAGATCGATGGCGGCATGCGCAATTCCGGCCAGCGCGCGGCCCAACACGATGCGCGGCTGCGGCCAGGCCA
>LXRJ01000271.1 GCA_001684025.1 Candidatus Glomeribacter gigasporarum
TTTTTTTGTCTGCGAGAAGTGTTACTCTCTTCGCACCGTTTTCTCGCAGAACGGAATCGGCTTTGATATCATTCCATTCCTCAACAGTTCCGACCCATATAGTGTTACCGAACTGAACTGCTACATAATCACCCCACGGGGTAATGATTTTTGAGCCGCCGTAAGGGCCTGGAACTATGTAAATGGTCTCTGCGCCTACCGGAATAGAAATTAGCAAAATAAAAAAAGCAGAAACTGCTTTTTTTATTTGTCGAAAAATCATGTTTTCTCCATTTTAGTAATGAAAATTTGGACTGACCTACCCCGCGTCTAATAATTTAGAACTAAATTACCTGTATCTGCACAAATTACCCCGCCTTTTTGCTCTTCTTGACTCGCTGACTCCTCAGATCGGAAAGGTCTCCTACAACACCTTCAATTTTCCAAGGTTCTGAGTCTATTTCCGGTTGCGGCTTCACTTGCAGGTTAAAAGGTTCTTCCTTTGAAGCTAAAATCCCCTCTATGCGTTTTTCGTAATACAGTTTCTTCTCAAGAGCGCGAATTAATTTGTTTTGATCTTCCTTAGATAAGGAGGCAATCAGATTAACTATTGCGTACTCACGGGAATGGATGGGAGATGCTGATTCAGCATCGGTTTGAATTTCTGCGTCTGACAATTTGTCGAGAAATTTTGGCCCCATGCCGTAGTCGCGCTCTAACCGACGGGCCGCGCGTTCCCCAAAAGAAGCCTTACCGTGTATTAATTGCGACAAGTAGCTCTTCTCCTTCTCAGGGAGAGTTCTGTCAGCAAACCATTGCTTCAAACGCAAACGTCTGATCTCTGCTATATCCATTCTTTAATTTTGATTAGTTTTTGCTAAATAATCAAAAACTTGACATTGTGTTTAGTGTTCAATAAACTGCCCTTGTTAAAGTAAAAACCACCATGAAACTAAAAGAATATTTATCAACGCTTGAGCGCGGCGGGGCTTCACGATTAGCTAAATTGTTGGGGATATCAATCTCATACCTTTCACAATTGGCATCTGGGGCCTCTTCAATCTCTCCTACCCGCTGTATAGATATCGAACGCGCAACGGATGGCAAAGTCACCCGCCGCGACTTACGCCCCGACGACTGGCATCTGATCTGGCCGGAGCTTGCTGCCGCCTCTTCTGCGCCCGCTGCCCCTTCGCCTCCCCCTTCGGGCCGGGAGGCGGCGTGATGCGCATCATTGCTGACCTCTACCGCCGTGTGTGCGCAGGCGATCTAGACGCAATGATCAAATGCTCGGAATCTCGCCGGCTGACTGCTCAACGGCCTAGGTTAGCTGTTGATATGCATCGAAAAATGAGCCACTAAAAGGGAAATGTGCATGTAAAAGTGACCCACGT
>LXRJ01000301.1 GCA_001684025.1 Candidatus Glomeribacter gigasporarum
GATTGAAATACGATGTTTTCTCAAATGATCAAATGTTATTTTCATTATTTGAAAATAACAAATTCTCCGAAACTTTAACTTCTCTTGCTGGAAGAGATTTATTCTATACCCAAGGGATTGGTCTAGAGCTTATAAAGAATCAAAGTAAGGGCTTCCCCTGGCACATTGAAACGCAGAGTTTTGCATATCAACATGCGGATGATTATGCGATGACTGTTTGGGTTCCGTTAGAAAACATTGACACTACAAAACAACGCGGCGGGATGGCATACGTCCCCAAAAATAAGATTTCAGGCCACCATGCCTATACCTATATAGACCCCGCTGTTTTTGAATTCCTTGAAGGAAGAATCAGCAGTGGAAGGCCTATCACAATAGAAGAATTTATGGAATTAAGAGACGGTCCTCTCAATTCTCCGGCGCTTATAAAGCTCTATGAATACTTCTCAGAAGAAGATGACTTTAATGTTGGTGATGTTCTCGTGATTCACAAAGATGTCATTCACAGAAGCATCCCACTTGGCGAAGGTAATCTTGAAAGTAGAATCATATTTTCCATGCGATTTATCGAAACCAACTCAACTTACGATAAAAAGAGAGCAACGGATATAGAGATTTCACGCCAACATTTCAATTATTCAGGGCCTACTAGACTCCACCTTGAGGTTGCCAAAAATGAAGGAGAACGCATCATTGAAAGCCCATATTTCAATCATCCAGACAAACGGTTAATTGCGCGCACGGCATAAAAAATGCAATCGCATGTGTTTAAATCTTTGATGTCTATCACTGGTGTCTCTTTAAAAAATCTGGCAGACGCCCCTCTTCTAACGAATGTATGGAATCCCTTCCTATCAGCGTCCTACTTGCATTAACAGTAGTGGCTTTCATTTCTGGTGCAATCGATAGCATTACTGGGGGAGGCGGCTTAATCACACTGCCTGCATTATTAGCCACAGGGTTAAACCCTATAGCAGCACTCGGAACAATTAAGCTGCAAGCCGCAATCTGCGAACTGTCTGCTACCCTGCATTTTTCCAAGACTGCGGACTACAGAAAAATAGCGATTTACATTTTATATACATCCGTAGGCACCACAATAGGCGCACTTATTGTGCAAGTGATTCAATCTGAGTCAGTTGAAAAAATCATT
>LXRJ01000118.1 GCA_001684025.1 Candidatus Glomeribacter gigasporarum
GTTTTGACGGACGCATCGCTGGTAATGCTCAGAGTATTCAGCAACTGAACGGCAAAATCAGCGATTTTGACGCACGAATTACGACTCACGCCTCGGAAATCAAGGCGCTTGATGAACGTGTGGTAAACAACACTCAAGAGATCATGGGATTGAAAAAAAAGCATCCTGGTCTCCCGTCTGCAGGCAATGATTGGATTCAAAAAGATGAAAAGACAGGCGCTATTACAATTGCCCGCACGCTAGAGAGTGAAAGTATCGATTTTTCGGGCATACAGAGTGGATTGAAGGAGGGGCTTTCTGCGCGCATCCTGAAAGGAGTCGCCGCAGGTGCTGTTGAGGAAGGGAGTCGGGAGGCCATCAACGGCGATCAGTTATATACATTGCAACAGCGCGTGAATGCCTGGGGTCAGCGGACGTCAGATATGGAGAAGAAACTGAGCAAGCTGAGCGAGCCGGGACATGACATTCCTAATCGCGGCGAGGAGGAGCCTAGTCACGTTTATGATGACGCCGTTGCTCATGAAGATATTCACCAGAAACCCTCTGTTGCGCCGGGTTCGGATGGTTTCGCCGCCGGGGACGATGCAAATGTTACGGGTAAAAACAGCACTGCGCTTGGTTCCCATACGCGCGCATCAGGCGACCACTCGGTTGCGCTCGGCGATGCCTCCGTTGCTGAGCGGGACCAAACAGTTTCAGTGGGATCTAGAGGCCATGAGCGGCAAATCACTCATGTTGCCGCGGGTATTGAAGATACAGATGCAGTCAATGTCAAACAGCTCAACGAGGGTTTAAGTCATACGGTTGAAACAGTGAAGCAATATACCGATGAGCGCTTTACAACTGTGCAAAACGAGATTAACCATATCCAAGCCGAGATGAGTCAGATTGGAAAAGCAGCCTACGCAGGCATTGCAGCCTCCATGGCAATGCCGAATCTGACGCCGTCTGGGCCGGGACGCACAATTGTCGCCGCAGGAACAGGCAGCTATAAAGGCGGGCATGCACTCGCGGTAGGATTCACTTATCGTTCCATAGATATGCACTGGCTAATCAACAGTGCAGTCTCGGTGACATCAGCCAGAGATGCGGGGGTGCGGGCGCATATCGGTTATGAGTTCTAAGAGTAAGATGGAGCGGTATGCCAACCGAAGCGCCAATCCGTCGTATACGCAGTTTTGTCATGCGCGCTGGACGTCTTTCAAACGCGCAGCGGCGCGCGCTTGAGACGCTCGCGCCGCGCTTTGTCGTGCCTTTCCATACGGAACAGGGTCTAAAGACCGCGTCCGCGCGCGTTATCCCGTTCGACTGGCGCGCGCATTTCGGGCGCGAAGCGCCGCGCGTGCTGGAAATTGGATTTGGCATGGGCGAGACGACCGCTGAGATCGCACGCCGCTGGCCGCATGTCGATTTTTTAGCGATCGAGGTGCATAGGCCGGGGATTGGCGCCTTGTTGCGGCGGATTGACGCCGATGCATTGCATAACATCCGCATCATTGCGCACGATGCCGTTCAGGTGATCGAACAAATGATCGAAGACGCGAGCCTTGACGGCGCGCATATTTTTTTCCCAGATCCATGGCCGAAAGCGCGCCATCGTAAACGCCGCTTGATTCGGCCGCCTTTCGCCGCTCTGCTCGCCGGGCGGCTTGCGCCTGGCGCTTATTTGCACTGCGCGACCGATTGGCAAGACTATGCCGAACAAATGCTCGCGGTGTTCAGCGCGCAGCCTGCGCTTGAAAATACCGGCTCCGGTTACGCGCCGCGCCCCGCGTATCGGCCAATGACCAAATTCGAAGCGCGCGGCATGCAGCGCGGTCACGGCGTTTGGGATTTAATCTTTTGGAAGAAACCCGTTGAAACGCTTAAGCCGGCATTTGAGCGGTTTTAAGAACTGCCCACAGTCTGTAGCGAGCGTCCCGTCCGACCGTATCGCGGGCGCGTAGTCGGATTGTGAACAGGTTCTAACGCGCCAAATGGCGATTCATACTCTGTTCAAGATCGGCATGCAAATCATGTTCATCTTCCAAGCCGATAAAGAAACGCACCAGCGCGCCGCGGTACGGCCAGGCGTTACGTGCCGCTGAAAGTTCATAAGGTGCGGCAAGACTATGCGCGCCTCCCCAGCTATAGCCAATCTTGAAGAGCTTCAAGCCTTCGATAAAAGCATCGACTTGCGCCTGCGCGAAAGCAGAGTTGAATATCACCGAAAAAAGTCCGCCCGAACCGCTGAAATCGCGCTTCCAGTGTGCATGTCCGCCACAATCCGGTAACGCCGGATGCAGCACTTTCTCTACTTCAGAACGTGTTTTAAGCCATTGCGCAATCGCCAGCGCGCTGCGTCCATGCACGGCGTAACGCAACGCGGTGCTCGGCAAATTGCGTAACACAAGTGCGCAATCGTCGGCGGAAACGTTAAAGCCGAGCATCATCCGCGCGCGTTTCAGTTTTAGATGGAGATCGTAATCGCGCGTGATGGTAGCGCCCATTAAGACATCGCTGCCGCCCGATGGGTATTTCGTTAACGCTTGCATGGAAATATCACATCCATGATCAAATGGTTTGAAGACAACGCCGGCAGACCAAGTATTATCGAGCGCGGTATAGAGACCACGTGCCCGGGCGACGCGCGTGATGGCACGCCGCCCAGCCTGCAGGAATATCCTCGCGTGGGTGGAGAATTTCAGTTTGCGGGGATCGTTTTGAAGAGGAGGAAGAAGAGGAGTCAAATATTTGGCTCATAATTTCGTATATATGAATAGATAGGAAATGGGACGGCAGTGCAAGTGTCATGTTTTTTAATCATTGGCAACGCTGCCATAAGGGACAGCACACAATATGCGCATTACGCTCAAGAACGAACAGGATATTGCCCAGATGCGGATCGCCGGTCGGCTCGCCAGTGAGGTGCTCGATTACATTACGCCGTTTGTACGCGCAGGAGCGACGACAGCGGAGTTAGATCGTTTGTGCCATGTGTATATGCAGCAAGAACAACAGACCATTCCGGCGCCGCTGAATTACCAGCCATCTGGCTATCCGCCTTATCCCAAAGCCACGTGCATTTCAGTCAACGATGTAGTTTGTCATGGTATTCCAAGCGAAAAAAAACTGAAAAATGGCGACATTCTCAATATCGATATTACGGTGATTAAAAATGGTTATTTTGGCGATACTAGCCGAATGTTCATCATCGGCGCAGGCTCTATTCTGGCAAAACGCTTAGTGCAGACGACCTATGAATGTATGTGGCTCGGCATTCATCAAGTACGACCTGGCGCGCGGCTTGGAGATATTGGGTATGCCATTGCGCAGCACGCGCATGCGCACGGCTACAGCATCGTGCGCGAATATTGCGGTCACGGCATTGGCACCGCTTTCCATGAAGCGCCGCAAGTACTGCACTATGGTCGCCCTGGCACCGGGCTTGAACTGAAAGCCGGGATGATCTTTACGATTGAGCCGATGATTAATGCAGGCGGTCATGAAACGCGAATGCTGCCCGACCGGTGGACTGTCAAAACACGGGATCGCAGCTTATCCGCGCAGTGGGAGCACACGGTATTGGTGACGCCGTCCGGATATGAAGTGCTGACCGTCTCAGCGGGCATACCCCAACCGCCTGCATTTCTCTGCGATACCTAACTAACCTAAGAACTTGTCTTTGACTTCATATACATCATTGACAGACTGCTTTGTAAATTCATAGAATCCGAACCTTTGCCTCCGGCTTCCTGAGTAAGAAGCAGAGAAGAGAGGCTGGCTTAGAATTCGATTTAATTCGAAAGATAAATAAAAGAACACATCCAAATTGATCTACAGGGGCCGTTAGCTCAGTTGGTAGAGCAGCGGACTTTTAATCCGTTGGTCGTAGGTTCGAGCCCTACACGGCCCACCAGTGCTGATAAGTGTTTCAGCGGGATTTGACTGATTATTTTGCTCCGCAATTCTAGCTCTGCTCCGCAATTTTTGAGGTTATTAACGCTTAGGCTTTTTATCTGAATGCCGAAATAAGACGGAAATTTTTAATGAATCCCCTCCCCTCGCAGCGCCCTTTCGAGCTTCTGCTGCGCTTCGCTTTCGATATCAAAGCGCACTGAACGCACGAATTCCTTGATGGGGCCTTCTTCGCCTTTGGAAAGTTGAAGCATCCGGTCTTTCTTGTGTACGGAATAGATGAATTTGTTAAAGGGCCGCCCGTCGGCATCGTAGGCCCGTACAATCAGCCAGTCTCGATCTGAAGCATCTTCTTCAAGACGAATCAAGATT
>LXRJ01000184.1 GCA_001684025.1 Candidatus Glomeribacter gigasporarum
ACTATTTGAAAAAAAAAACTACAAGATATTTATCAGCAAATGCTAGAAGACCAGAAGAAATACTAAAGACAATTCACTAGCAAAATATTGAAGGATTATAAGAAATACCACAAGACAACTTATCAGCAAAATGTTAAAGGACTAGAAGAAATACTACAAAACAATTCACTAGCAAAATATTAAAGAACTAGAAAAAATACCACAAGACAATTTAACAGTAAACACTGAAAGAATAAAAGAAATACCACAAGACAATTCACTAGTAAAATATTGAAGGATCAAAAGAAATACCATATAACAACTTATCAGCAAACACTGAAAGATCAGAAGAAATACCACAAGACAATTTATTAGCAAATGCTAAAAAACTAGAAGAAATATTACAAGACAGTTTATTAACAAAATGTTGAAGAAACAGAAGAATGCCAGAAAAAATGACAAAAAGAAATTCTACAAAAAAAAAGAAAGGAAGTATAAAACTACTCAAAGAAGCAACCACAAAACAATACACTAGCAAATACTGAAAGACCAGAAGAAATATTMMAAGANWAATTCACCAGAAAATATTAAAGAATTAGAAAAAATACTATAAAACAACTTATCAGCAAATATCAAAAGATCAGAAGAAATGCCACAAGACAATTTACTAGTAAAACATTGAAGGATCAAAAAAAATACTACAAGACAATTCAGAAAGGACTAGAAGAAATACTACAAGACAATTCACAAAGGACTAGAAGAAATACTACAAGACAATTCATCAGCGAAATACTGAAAGAACAAAAGAAATAATGCAAGACAATTTATTAGCAAATGCTGAAAGACTAAAAAAATACCACAAAACAATTTGTCAACAAAATGTTGAAAGAACAGAAGAAGACTGTTAGAAAAAAATGCTAAAAAAAAATTCTACAAAAAAAAAGAAAGAGTAGAATAAAACTACTCAAAGAAGTAATCACAAATAATTTACAAGCAAATACCAAAGACTAAAAAAAATATCAAAGACAATTTACTAGCAAAACATTAAAGAATCAGAAGAAATACTACAAAACAACTTATTAGCAAAATGTCGAAGAACTAAAAGAAATGGTACAAGACAATTTGCTAACAAAATGTTAAAAGATCAAAAAAAATACTACAAGACAATTCATAGCAAATAGAAAAAGACCAGAAGAATTACTACAAAACAATTCATCAGCAAATATTAAATAAATAGAAGAAATACTACAAGACAATTCATCAACAAATACTAAAAGACCAAAAGAACTACTACAAGACAATTTACCAATAAAATACTGAAAGAACAAAAAAAATAACACAAGACAATTCACTGGCAAATGCCAAAAGACTAGAAGAAATACCACAAGACAATTCACTAACAAAATVTTGAAAGAATAGAAGAAAACTACCAAAAAAACAACGTTGAAAAAAAATTTTACAAAAAAAAAAAGGGTAGTATAAAACTATCCAAAGAAGTAATCACAAGACAATTTACTAGCAAATGCTAAAAGACTAGAAGAAATATTACAAGATAATTCACTAGCAAAATATTGAAAACCAGAAGAAATATCACAAAACAACTTATTAGCAAAACATCAAAAGACCAAAAAAAATATCACAAGACAATTTAATAGCAAAGCCTTAAAGAACTAGAAAAAATATTACAAAACAATTCACAGCAAGCAGCAAAGAACCAGAAGAAATACTACAAGACAATTTACTAGCAAAWGSTTGAAAGACCAGAAGAAATTCTAAAGACAATTTACCAAAAAATGCTGAAAGACTAAAAGAACTACTACAAGACAATTTACTAGTGAAATGCCAAAAAAATAAAAGAATTAAAGCAAGACAAATTCACTAGTAAATGTTAAAAAAYTARAANAAATACCACAAGGCAATYTACTAGCAAAATGTCAAAGGACTAAAAGAAATAGCACAAGACAATTTACTAGCAAAATATTAAAAGACCAGAAGAAATATTACAAGACAATTTATAGCAAGTAGCAAAGGACCAGAAGAATTATTACAAGACAATTCATCAGCGAAACATCAAATGATCAGAAGAAATACCACAAGACAATTTACTAGCAAAATATCAAAAGACTAGAAGAAATACCACAAGACAACTTATTAGCAAAATGTTAAAGAACCAAAAGAAATACTACAAGACAATTTGGTAGCAAAACTTCGAAGAACTAGAAAAAATATTATAAAACAATTTACAGCAAATAGCAAAGAACCAGAAGAAATATCACAAAACAATTCACAGCAAATAGCAAAGGACCAAAAGAATTACTACAAAACAATTCATTAGCAAAATATTAAAAGACCAGAAAAATATCACAAGACAATTCATCACAAATACCAAAATACCAAAAGAACTACCACAAGACAATTCATCAGCGAAATAGCAAAAGAACAAAATAAATAACACAAGATGCTTTACTAGCAAATGCTAAAAGACTAGAAGAAATACTACAAGATATTTTACCAACAAAATATTAAAAAACAGAAGAATACCAGAAAAAAATAC
>LXRJ01000355.1 GCA_001684025.1 Candidatus Glomeribacter gigasporarum
ATCGCCACCGCGACGAATGGGACGAACATCAAACGCATGTCGCGCGGGCGTTGCGCGACGCGGACTTTGAAGCGGCGAAGCTGGCGAAGATTACGGCGGAGACATTGAAGATTCGGCAAGAGGCGGAACGGCGGGCGTGGGGGTTGGATCCGGCGGAGTTCAGCCGATCCGCCGGCGCGGAGGGTTTGACGCTGCATGTCCGGTTTGGGGATGAGCGCCGTTGAGATTGTGTTCCCGCCGAAGTTCAAAGGGTTATTTGAGCCGGCGCGGTACAARGTGTTCTACGGCGGKCGCGGCGGCGGCAAGTCGTGGCAGATGGCGCGGGCGCTGATTSTRYKGTCSGCCKCMCRRAARYTGCGSGTGCTGTGCGCGCGGGAGTTTCAGACCAGCATCGACGATTCGGTGCACACCCTGTTATCGAATCAAATTGCGGCGTTGGGCCTGTCGTCCTATTTCACCGTTCAGGAGAAAAAGATTACGAGCGGCGCCGGCAGCGAGTTTATCTTTAAAGGGCTGCGGCGCAACGTCCAGGGCATCCGCTCGGCGGAGGGGGTGGATCTCTGTTGGGTCGAAGAAGCGCAATCGGTGAGCAAGGACAGTTGGGAGACGCTGTTCCCGACCATCCGCAAGCAGGACTCGGAGATTTGGGTCAGCTTTAACCCGCTGGATGAGCGCGATGTGACGTGGCAGCGCTTTGTGGCGAATCCGCCGCCGAATGCGATCGTGCAGAAGGTGGGCTGGCAGGACAACCCGCACTTGCCTAAAACGCTCGATGAAGAGCGCAAACGCCTGTTGGAGATCGACCCGCAGGCGTATGACCACATCTGGGAAGGGCAGTGCCGGCGTCTCAGCGA
>LXRJ01000071.1 GCA_001684025.1 Candidatus Glomeribacter gigasporarum
CGCGGCACTGCTCCACGGCATCATGAACAGTCGTTACGGCATGATTGCCAAACTGCTGAATACCTGTCGAAAAACGATATCTACCTGGAAGCAGGCTATTTCACAGGGGATTGGAAAGTCTGCCGGAAGGGGTTACCGAGATCTGCTGGGCGATACTGCTGTGCGCGGCGACGGGCGTTTTGCCTTCGATTGGGCGGCGGAAGAACGGATACTGGCGCGCCACCGTGTGATTTTCGAGCGCATGCGCATCTAGTCCTATTTCTACTTGGGCGTGCGCAATACCACCCAATTCGTCACACGGGCTGCGCCGGCGCGCTTCAGAACGCGTGCAACGGATTCCAGCGTTGCGCCGGAGGTTATCACATCATCAACAACGGCAATATGACGGCCACGCACGATTGCGCGATGCGCACGCGGTAACGCAAAAACGCGGCGCATATTACGATGACGCGCTTTTGCAGAGAGTTTCTGTTGCGGCGGCGTATCGACAATACGTTCAAGAAGCGCCGGATGCGCGTGCAGGCCAAGCGCGCGCGCCAAAGGACGCGCAATTTCCCATGCCTGATTATAGCCGCGCGTGATTAAACGGTGTTTGGAGAGGGGCACTGGCGTGATGAAATCAGGGTCTGTATCAGGATTTGGGACAGTACGCTGCACTTGTGCGGCAAGCCGCTGCGCGAAGACATGCGCAAGGGTAAGTTGGGATCTGAACTTTAATGCCAATACCAGCGTATCAAGCGGCGCGGCGTAGTCGGCCAGCGCGAGGGTCGCGTCGAATGCAGGCGGCGCTGAAATGCATTGACCGCAGAGCGGTGCGCTGCCACTTTCCGGGCGCGGATTCATATCCAGTGGATACGCGCACTGGACACAACGCGCGCAGCCAGCGGAAGGTTCAGGCCAATGCGCGCGTATACACGCGCTGCATACAGGTTCGGGCGAGAGCGCGTCGCACAATGCGCAGCGGCAGGGCAGTGCAAACCGCATGCACGCGGCGAAGAAGCGGCGTATGAGGCCAGCAGCTGTACTCGGAACAGTGATCATCACATCATATAAAGCGGCTTGAGCGGAACTGTTCAACAATATAGGCTGCTTTCCTTGAAAATAGACTCAATATTAACCGTATGCCAGAAGTTTTTGCGCAGCATGCGCGCAGTGATGCATATGCTCAGCGCCTGCGGATACGCCGGATTTTTGACCGCCGCGCGGCGTGCTTTAACGAAGTGGCTTTTCTGCCGCGTGAAATTGCCCGCCGGATGCATGAACGTCTGGACTATATCAAGCTCGCGCCAAAGCATGTGCTCGATGCTGGATGCGGCCCGGGCGCGGACTTACCGTTTTTGTCAGCGCGTTTTGCGCAGGCCGCCGTGATGGGCGTCGATTTGTCCCATCGCATGAGCGCGCGGGCGCGCCGCAACCCACCAGCGGCATCGGCGAAATGGCGCCGCTTGTTGAAGGCGCTCTCCGGAGGGTCCAGTGCACATACGCAAACAGTTGTACAAGCGGACTTCGCAATGCTGCCGTTTTTGACGGATACATTCGATCTGCTGTGGTCCAATCTTGCGTTGCATTGGCATGCGCGTCCGTATGAAGTGGTCACTGAATGGCAGCGGATCTTGAACAAAGGCGGTGTGCTGATGTTCAGCACGCTGGGGCCGGACTCATTGCGCGAACTGCGCGCCGCATGGCGCGTTGCGGACGCCAGTACGCCGCAGCCGCGCGTTATTTCCTTTATCGATATGCACGATCTGGGCGATATGCTGGCGCGCAGCGGCTTTGAAACGCCTGTGATGGATATGGAAATGCTGACATTGACCTACCGTTCGCCGGCCGCGCTGCTAAACGATGTGCGTCGCTGGGGCGCGTATCCTTTCGACCGTCCGTTGACTGGACTGATGGGCCGCCGTCAGTACGCAACGCTCAATGCGGCGCTGGAGGCGCAGCACAGCGCCGGCGGTCAGATCGAACTGAGCTTTGAAGTGGTCTACGGCCATGCTTGGAAAAAGAGCGCGCGGACCTCCACCATATCGCCGGAAGGATATGGTGTTGTAAAACTTGAAAATATTCTTGGACGGACGCTCAAAAAGCAGCCATAAAACCATGCGATGCAATAGCGCCGGGAAGGAAAGGCCACACATCGCAGGGTTCTATAATGCAAGAATTTCTGCCGAAGCGATGCGCTCCTTAAAAGTAGGCGCCGGACTCAATAGGCTATGAAGATCATTGCTCGAACCCAGAATATCCTGAAAAATTTATTGACGCTGGCGGGCGGCGCGTTGGCAAGCCCAGTCTGGGCGCTCGAAGACACACAGGGTTTGCCGCCGGTCAACGGGATGAATTTCCAAACGCCGGTGACGGAAATCGCCGCCACCTTGTATAGCCTGCATCACTTGATGCTGGCGATTTGCGGCGTGATTTTTGCCGGCGTTTTCGGCGTCATGTTTTACTCGATTTTCGCGCACCGCAAATCCAAAGGGCGCGCGCCTGCGCATTTCCATGAAAGCATGGCGGTTGAAATCATCTGGACGGTGGTGCCGTTATTGATTATTGTGCTGATGGCATTGCCCGCGACGCAGACGGTGATGCGGATGAAAGATACAACGAATCCGGATTTGACCGTGAAAGTCACGGGCTATCAGTGGAAATGGGGCTATGAATATATTCAAGGGCCAGGCGCGGGCGTTCATTTTTTATCGACGTTGACGACGCCACGCGATGAAGTGAACGGCCGGCGCCCGATCTCTGAAACCTATTTACAGGAAGTGGATCATCCGCTGGTCGTGCCGGCCCATAAAAAAATCCGCATTCTGACCACGTCAAGCGATGTGGTGCATTCATGGTTTGTACCTGCATTCGGCGTGAAGCAGGACGCCATCCCGGGCGTGATGCGCGATACTTGGTTCAAGGCGGATAAAGCGGGTACGTATCGGGGCTTTTGCACCGAATTGTGCGGGAAAGACCATGCGTATATGCCGGTCGTGGTTAAAGTGCTCTCTGAAGCGGATTATGCGCAATGGGTGGAACGTGCGCAGCAAGGTCAAACGACTATTCAGTCAAAAGTGAAAGAAACTTTGACGATGGAAGAACTCAAGGCGCGCGGTAAGCAGGTGTATGCGTTGCACTGCGCGGTGTGTCATCAGGAAAATGGCAAAGGCGTTGGGCCGTTTCCAGCGATTGATGGCGGGCCGGTGGCGACCGGGCCGCTGGATGCGCACTTAAAACTGATTCTCCAGGGCAAGGGTCAAATGCCGCCGTGGGCGCATACGCTCAACGATCTGGACATCGCCGCGGTGACAACCTATCAGCGCAATGCCTGGCGCAATCAGACCGGAGATAGGGTGCAGCCTGCACAAGTTTCCGCATTACGTTAGAGTTTGCGCATCGTGCGCCAACGCTTCCATTTCATCCTGCACGTTCTCGGCTCGATGCGCGTCGCAATCGGCCTGCTGGTGGTGCTGGCGATTGCGAGCGTGATTGGCACGGTGCTCACGCAGCACGCGCCGTATGCGAACTACGTGAACCAGTTCGGCCCGTTCTGGGCTGAAATCTTTGATGCGCTCGGCCTTTATCACGTCTACGGCTCGGTGTGGTTCACCGCGATCCTGCTCTTTCTCGTGATTTCGCTGTCCGTGTGCGTGGCGAATAACGGCCCCAAGATGATTGCCGATCTGCGCAGCTGGAAAGATCGCGTCCATGAACAGAGTTTGCACGCCTTCGGTCATCAAGCCTCTTTTCATGCCGTGGGTTCGCGCGCTGAAGCCGCCGTGCGGCTGGKTCMGCTCATCGAAGCGCGCGGCTATCGCCAGCGGCAGCAGCAAAAAGAGGGGGCAATGCTCATCACTGCAAAGCGCGGTGCATTGAACCGACTCGGTTATCTCTGGACGCATCTGGCGATCATTGTGATTTGCGCGGGTGGATTGATCGACGGTTCGCTGCCGGTGACGCTGCAGATGTGGTGGTTCAACAAACGTCCGCTCTACGGCACTGCCGCGATCGCGGAAGTGCCGCCTGAACATCGCTTGTCGGCGGCGAATCCAAGTTTTCGCGCGCAGGCATGGGTGCCTGAAGGACGGTATGTGTCGAGCGCGGTTTTAAATCGGGGCAAGGGCGTTCTGGTTCAGGCGTTGCCTTTTTCAATTGAATTGAAAAAATTCATCGTCGAGTATTACTCGACCGGAATGCCGAAACGGTTCGCTAGCGATATTGTGGTGATCGATCATGCCAACGGCGCGCAAATCCCCACCCGCGTCGAAGTCAACAAGCCTTTTATTTACCGTGGGATTGCGATTTATCAATCCAGCTTTGAGGACGGCGGCTCAACGGTGCATTTAACTGCGTATCCGATGACGGGCGCGCGCGCATCAACCTTCAAAATGAGCGGAACGATTGGCGAATCCGTGCCGCTCGCCGGCGCCAAAGAAGGCGAAACGATTGAATTGGCTGATTTGCGCGCGATCAATGTCGAAAATATCGCGGACGGCGCGGGCCAGCCGGATGCGCGCGGCGTTGCGAAGAAGCGCGGATTGCGTGAGGCGTTCGACGCGCGGCTCGGCTCAGGCGTGAAGGCATCAAAACCGATGCATCTGCGCAATATCGGCCCTTCGCTGCAATACGCATTACGCGATCCAAGCGGCCAGGCGCGCGAATTCAATACGTATATGTTGCCGGTTGAAATCGACGGTGAACGCGTTTTTCTGGCTGGACTGCGCGAAAATCCAGATGAGCCGTTCCGCTATCTGCGCATTCCGGCGGACGCCGAAGGCACGCTGCGGCAATGGATGCGGCTGCGCGCGGCGCTGGCGAATCCCGCGCTGCGCGCAAAAGCGGCGCAGCAATTCGCTGCGCATGCCGTGAAGTCATCTGAACCATGGCTGCGAGCACGCGCCGAGCAAAGCGCGCAACGCGTGCTGACGCTTTTTGCCGGACAGTCTGAGCCATTACCCAATCGAGCGCGCGCTGCCGGCGGTTTTGCCACAGTAGCGGACTTTATTGAGTCTTCGGTACCAGAGGCTGAACAGAATCGAGCCGCGCAATTACTGTTGCGCGTGCTGGAAGGCGCAGTGTGGGAACTGTGGCAAATCGCGCGCGCGCGCGCCGGCGAGCCGGCGCTCAAGGAAACGGAAGCGAACCGCCGCTTTGTACAATCCGCACTCAATGCCTTGTCCGACCACTTTTTTTACCGCGCGCCGGTTTTGTTGCAACTGAACACCTTTGATCAAGTGAAAGCGTCGGTGTTTCAACTGACGCGCGCGCCTGGCAGAAAGCTGGTATATGTCGGCTGCGCATTGCTTGTGCTGGGCGTGTTCTCAATGTTTTTCATTCGTGAACGGCGCATTTGGTTCTGGTTGAAAGACGATGGCGCTCAGGTTAATGTGCGGATGGCAATGTCAACGGTGCGCCGCACCTTTGACTTTGAAAACGAATTTATTCATCTGCGCGATGCCGTCCGTGTAGCGCTCACAGAAGACAGGAATTAGGGATCAGAAGAAAATGCGGCGATATCAGATGAAAACGTTGCCTTCTACACTACGCGCGCGATTCAACCCGTTCACGCTGCTCGATGGCTTATATGCCGCTGCGTTGGCGGCAGGCGCGCTTTTCGCGCTTGTTCGCTATCGCGATGCGATGGAGGGTTATGAGCCGCTCATTTTGATCGGTGCGACGCTTACGCTGGGCGCGCTCGGCATGCGCTGGAAACCGATGCGGCTGTGGATTGGCAACGTTGCAGCATTGTCTTTATGCGCGATTGCGCTGTACCGTGGCGATCTGGCACGCGCCGAACAGGTTTTTCTACTTAAATATGCGTTGTCGAGCCAGTCGGCCATTTTATGGATGAGCGCATTGTTCATACTCTCCACTTTTTTTTATTGGATCGGTTTATGTGCGCGCGCGCCGCTTGGATTCAATCTTGGCATGCGCCTGTGTTGGAGCGCGGTATTCATAGGCGCGACCGGCATGATGGTGCGCTGGTACGAATCGTATCTGATCGGCGCGGACATCGGCCATATTCCAATCTCAAATCTGTACGAAGTGTTCATCTTGTTTTGCTTGATTACGGCGCTGCTGTATTTGTATTACGAAACCCATTACCAAACGCGCGCGCTGGGGGCGTTCGCGCTGCTCCTCATCAGCGCGGCAGTCGGTTTTCTGCTCTGGTATTCGGCAGCGCGCGACGCACATTTAATCCAACCGCTCGTTCCTGCGCTGCAAAGCTGGTGGATGAAGGTCCATGTACCGGCGAACTTTATCGGCTATGCAAGCTTTGCGCTGGCGGCGATGGCGGCGGCGGCCCGTCTGCTTGCGCAGCGCGGGCTATTTGCGGCCTGCCTGCCGGCACTGACGACGTTGGACGATTGGATATACAAGTCGATTGCGGTGGGTTTTACTTTTTTCACCATTGCAACCATTCTGGGCGCGTTATGGGCCGCGGATGCGTGGGGCGGGTACTGGAGCTGGGACCCGAAAGAAACTTGGGCGTTAATCGTCTGGCTGAATTACGCGGCATGGCTGCATATGCGGCTCATTAAAGGTCTGCGCGGCGCACTGGCCGCCTGGTGGGCGCTTGCCGGTTTACTGGTGACGCTGTTCGCTTTTCTAGGCGTGAATATGTTCTTATCCGGCCTGCATAGTTACGGCCAGTTGTAGATTTGTACTCAAGCTCTTAAAATCGGCGCGCTTATCTTCGACAATATAAGAAATACAGCTAGCGCATTTTTCAGCAAGATAGCGACTGGCGCGAGCGCGAAGAGACGCGGTGCAAGCCGTTGAAAAAAGCTCTGGAAATACCGGAAAGGTGGCAGAGTGGTCGAATGCGCCGGACTCGAAATCCGGTGTACGGCAATACCGTACCGTGGGTTCAAATCCCACCCTTTCCGCCACTGGCTTGGCTTTGCGGCATTTTTTATGATCCTAAAACAGAGCCGTATTTAAGCCGTTTTTGCGGAATATTCCGCAAAATTTCTTATTTGGTTGGCTTTACAAGAACACCGATCCGATTCCTGACATATCGCTTTGTCATTGTTTCGGATGTATGACCAAGCTGTTTTTTCGCCTCTTCCATGCCTGCGCTCTGCTCTTTTTCTGTCGCTGCTTTAGCGCGCAGATCGCGGAATTGAAACGATATGCCTGCTTCGGCGCGCGCTCGATTGAACCGGGAGCGCAACGTAGACCGACTCAGAGGCTCGCCTCGCTCACTACATATCAACGCGAGTGAGCGAACTTTGTATGCCGCTTTTCGCTCCGCAATACGTGCAAGAACAGTCGCAAGCTGTCCAGTATGTTGATATGCATCGAAAAATGAGCCACTAAAAGGGAAATGTGCATGTAAAAGTGACCCACGTGT
>LXRJ01000073.1 GCA_001684025.1 Candidatus Glomeribacter gigasporarum
GGCGGGCGTGAGTTCATCCAGCGCGCGCCTGCCGGCCAGTGCCAGCAATTGCGAGAGTTGATAGGTATAGCCGCGCAACGTATGCGCCGACAATCTACGCTCATGCGCCAGGCTATCGAGATAGCGGGCAAGCAACGCTTTAGGCGCATCAGGCGCATTCACGGCAAGGCGCGCTCAATAGACGGGAGGGAATTCAAGGCGCTCGTTCCCAACAGATGAGCGAGCGCTGCGCTCGATAAAATGCCGATGCGCACTAGAAAATGGGTCGCCATTCCGGCATCGAAGCGATCTGGATCGGATGATCCGATGATGAGCAAACCGAAGGCGGGCGCCGTTTTATTTGCGTCGATATCTGCATCACATGTGAAATGGCGCACTGCGATCAGCGCCGCCGAGCGCAGTGCGCCGGTTGCTTTGCCGCCGAATGCTATCCCTCCATCCGCCTCTTTAAACCATTGCATGGCCTCGATATCGTCCGCCTTGCCGCATGCAGGCTTCATCAATTGATCGGCATATTGGCGCAGGTTTGGATGAATGTTAGAAGTAAAGTCCGCCAGCGCGGCGTTTTCAACCGTACTCCACAGGCGCAGCGCGGCGTGCGAGAGGTCGAATATTTCAGATAAACCGGCCAATAAGGTATGCGGCGCTTGATCCGGCACGCGCTGCGCGAGCAGGCGCCCGGCGAACTGAATCAGTTTATCCGCCAGCGCGTCATTTTCCTGACCATAACGTAGCAGCGTTGCGATACGGCGCTCAAGTTGCTTGTTTTTTTCACGCAGCCGCGCCATTTGGCGTTCCTGTAATGAAATGACCCCCGCGCCGTGCGGACTTTTAAGCTGTACCGCAGCGAATAATTCGGCATGCCGCTCAAAAAATTCAGGATGCGCCGATAGATAGTGGGCGATTTGGGTCTCGTTCATGAAGAGTTCATAGGAGAAGAAGCGGCAAGTGGAATCGCAATTTCACCCTCAAAAACAGTGACTGCGGGGCCGGATAACTGCACATGCGCGCCGTTCCATGCAACGGTCAGCGCGCCGCCGCGCATCTGCACCGTCACTGGAGAATCGGTTAAACCGCGCCGAATCGCGGTCACGGCCGCGGCGCATGCGCCGGAGCCGCACGCCAGCGTTTCGCCCGCGCCGCGCTCATAGACACGTAATCGAATCTCAGTTCGAGAAATAATCTGCATAAACCCTGCATTGATCCGCTCGGCAAAGCGCGGATGCGCTTCAATCGCCGCGCCGTCTGCGCAAACGGGCGCATGGTCAATACCGTCTACCGTTTGCACGGCGTGCGGATTCCCCATCGAAACAACTGAAATCCACACATTTTTGCCATTCACCTGGAGCGGCCAAAGTGCATCAGCAGCGACTGAACAGCTTTGGAGTCCATCTGTATCAAACGGCGCGCGCGCGGCTTCAAATACCGGCGCGCCCATATTAACTGCGACTGTGCCATTGTCCTGCATCTGGAGTGTAATCAGCCCTTTTTGCCCCTCGACGGTGATAGGACATTTTCGGGTCAACCCCGCCGCATGCACAAACTTCGCGACGCATCGCGCACCGTTGCCGCATTGTTCGACTTCAATGCCGTCGGCATTGAAAATGCGGTATTTGAAATCAGCGCCGACGGCATTCGGGTGCTCAACAACCAGTATTTGGTCTGCACCGATTCCGAAACGCCGGTCCGCCAGCCAGCGTAACTGTTCCCCGCTTAAATCGATACGCTGACGCACGCCATCCAGCACGACAAAATCATTGCCTGCGCCGTGCATCTTAGTGAATTTGAGTTTCATATCAATAAATGCTCGGCTCGCCTGGCGGCCGAGTCTTAAAACGCCGATGCACCCAGTAGTACTGCTCTGGCATCCGTTGAATCTGTTCTTCAAGAAAAGCGTTCATCCGGCGCGCGTCCTTGACTGGATCATCGCTTGGGTATTCTTTCCAAGCTTCAAACACTTTAAGCCGATAGCCGCGATAATGGGGCAACACTTCACTGATAAAAGGCACTACTTGAGCGCCGCCTGCTTTCGCCAAGCGGGAAACCGCCGTCAATGTGCACGCCTCAACGCCGAAAAACGGCACAAACACCGAATTGCGTATACCGTAATCCATATCCGCTCCGAGCATCACGGGCGTCCGGGCGCGCAACATGCGCAGCACCGCGCGCGCGCTATCGGCGCGCGACATCATCTCCGCATTGAACCGGCTGCGCGCCTGCTTCGCAATGCGATCCATCTGCGGGTTCGACATCGGTTGGTATAAAGCGCCGCAGCGGCGCCGTAAGGCATAATTCAAAAAAAGCGCGCCGGCTTCAATGCCGACGAAATGAAAGCCGAGGAAGATCGTCGGCGGCAAGGCGGAATCCGTCAAATCCATCGCACTGTCCACTTCAACCCACTTCTCAAGTACATACGCAGGCGCAAACCATTGCACGCTGCGCTCGACATAACTGCGGATAGCGTGCCGAAAATGACGGCGCGCAACCGTATTCCGCTGCGCGGCCCGCCAGTGCGGGAAACAGAGTTTCAGATTAATCTGGACAATGCGCCGGCGTTTGCTCGGGAATAAATACAACAGACGTCCCGCCGCGTCGCCAAAGCGCGCAATCCAGCCATAAGGCAAGCGCGCAAGCCCTTTCAAAATGCCAATGGCGCATGCGGTGCCGAACCGTTTGAGCATTAGACCGAATACAAGCAGGTCAATGAGGCCCTATAAATTGTTTGTGTGTTTTTCCAAATCGTTGCGAATTTCAAAATCATATTTCAAAAGAGTGTATGCTTAATTTAACTTACTATAACAAGAGTTTCGTCTGTTAACGGACAACTTGCGGGGCGAAAAGCGCAGCCTACGCTGCATCTGAAATCCGCTAAAGCGTCGCCACTTCGTCTCAATTGGATAAGGGCCGCGCAAAGCGCGGTTTTTTTAATAGGAGCGATTGAGATGAGCGGCAACACATTTTTCACCTCTGAATCCGTATCGGAAGGCCATCCGGATAAAGTCGCGGATCAAATCTCCGACGCCATTCTCGATGCGCTGCTCGCACATGATCCTCATGCCCGCGTTGCCGCTGAAACGCTGTGCAAAACTAATCTCGTGGTGCTTGCGGGCGAAATCACGACGCGCGCGCGTATCGATTACCTCCAGATTGCGCGCGATACGCTTAAGCGGATCGGTTATGACAATGCGGATTTTGGAATCGATCATCGCGGCTGCACAGTACTCACCGCTTACGACGAGCAATCGCCGGATATTGCGCAAGGGGTCGATGGCGCGCACGACAATGCGCTCGATCAAGGCGCGGGTGATCAAGGCTTGATGTTCGGCTATGCGTGCGATGAAACGCCGGAAAAGATGCCGTTGCCGATTCATCTCGCGCACCGCCTGGTCGAACGTCAGGCTGAATTGCGCCGTAGCGGCCGTTTGCCCTGGCTGAGGCCCGATGCCAAATCGCAAGTCACGGTTCACTATGTTAATGGGCAACCGCACCGGATCGACACGGTTGTTCTATCGACGCAGCACGCGCCTGAAATCAGTCTTGAGTCGCTGCGCGAAGCGGTCATTGAAGAAATCATCCAGCCGACGCTGCCCGCTGCGTTGATCAAGGATGGCATCCGCTATCTGGTCAATCCAACTGGCCGTTTTGTGATCGGCGGGSCGAGAAGCGACTGCGGATTGACCGGCCGCAAGATTATGGTCGATACCTATGGCGGCGCAGCGCCGCACGGCGGCGGCGCTTTTTCCGGCAAGGATCCGTCAAAAGTAGACCGCAGCGCCGCGTACGCAGGCCGTTATATTGCGAAAAATATTGTCGCCGCGGGATTGGCGTCGCGCTGCCTAATCCAGATTTCATATGCAATCGGTGTTGCGCAGCCGACTTCGATTATGGTCAATACCTTCGGCACGGGCCGCATACGGGATGCGGCCCTGATCGATTTGGTGCGCGCCCATTTTGATCTACGTCCTAAAGGGATCATCCAAATGCTGAATCTGCTCCGGCCTATCTATACAAAAACCGCTGCCTACGGGCACTTTGGCCGCGCGCTGCCGGAATTCAGTTGGGAACGCATTGATCAAGCCGCCGCGCTGGCGGATGCGGCAGGCATTCAGGCCGCCGCCTGAAGTATTCTTCAGGAAGTCTTTTTAGGCTTCCATTGGCCCGTTGCACCCTCCTTTTCATATTGATTTTTCACCGCACTCCATGCAACTTTGTGCGCGGTTTCTTCACGCGAAGCGTCATCTCTACGGCGCTCTTCTGTTTGATATTCGTCCCATGCGTGGTTGAACGCTTCTTTATAGATGTGTTGAGCGTACGTAGGCAAATGTTTTTTGACCTGATCGGGTAAATCTTCAAGATTTTGATATGGCATAGCGTTCTCCTGTTCGTGAGATTTGATACCGATCATCTAAAAATGCGTGCGCGGCGCTGCACATGGATCAAAATCCTTCCACCGCCCTTCTTCCCAAATACCGGTGGCTTTTTCAACATCCGCCGCACCGCTTTGTTTAAGGATCTGGACCGCGCTGGGAGCGTTCTCTTCGGTCACATGCGCAGCCAGCATCACACCCGTATCCCGCCCGTGATGCGCAAAGCGCGCGGTTTGTTGACGCGTGCGTCTTAGCGCGCCTATCAACGATCCAATATAAGTGCCTACGGAAAGACATGCGATTGGAATAAACCAATACCGCCATAGAGTGAGATAGAGCGCCGCTCCAGCGAGCGCGCCTACTGCAGCGCCTCCCCCCATCCAACGGGCAGCGCCGCGTGCGGCCAGACGCGCGCCCGGGTCCGCATATTGATCGCCCCCAATAGGATATTGAGCATGCTGACCGGGGGGTGTTACAAAAAATACGCTGATATTCTGGCGCGCGAATCCTTGCGAGAGAAATTTCCGGACAACGCGTTCCGCCCCGCTGAAAGTTGAAAAACGGCCGGCAACGATCAAAGACATTTTCTTCCCCCTTTAAATATGCGCGACCGCTCTTTTGTTTGGTAGGGCGCGTAGCGCATATTTAAAATGAAGCCATTTTTTTAATATATGCGCATCAAGACAGTCCATACAAGATCGAATTTGAAATGAAGCGCAGCACCGTATACGTTTGGCACGCTCGCCTGAATGAGGTTCCGTCGGCGCAAAATGAGTATCTCTGGTCTTTATTGGCGCACGATGAGAAAGCCCGGGCCAACCGTTTCCACTCTGAAAACCATCGCCGCCGCTTTATCATCGCACGCGGCCTGCTGCGTCGTTTAGCGGGATATATGCTGAACCAAGCGCCTAGAACGCTTCAGTTCAACTATACTTCCTATGGAAAGCCGGTATTTAAAGATTACCCGCGGACGCACTTCAACCTATCCCACTCCCATGACCGTGCAATCTATGCCTTTACGCTCGATGCGCCCGTCGGCGTGGATATCGAATATCAAAATCCGCAATGCTATCCAGAACGCATCGCGCGGCGTTTTTTCACACGCCGGGAACACGCTGCGCTGCAAAAGCTGCAGGAGGCAGAGAAAATAGCACTTTTTTTTAAACTCTGGGCGGGTAAAGAAGCCGTTCTGAAGGCGCTCGGCACTGGCCTTTCCGCGCGCGCTTTGGCGGAAGTTGAGTTTGATTTGACAAAGCAGTCAGTTTTTGGACAGGCGCTAAGCGCGGATCATCATCACCGGCTCAAGGCTGCAGAATGGTCACTCTATACCTTCAATCCAGCGCAAGATTTTGTTGCCGCTTTGGCACTTCAGGCACATCCGCAATATATTGAAGTGCAATCGATGGATGAGCCCCTGCGCTTCTATTGACGCTTATCTTTGCATCTATGATTGCGACTGCAAGCTTAAGTGATATTGAAGTATTTGATTAAGCACCTTCCGGCTCAGAAGAACAGCGCCCGTCTCATCCACAGCGCACGCCCAGTGAAACCCCTTGCCGGTATCAATCCCTATAGAAATTGTCATAACATAAACACTCCTATTGGAATAATTTCATAAGGAACATAGGCATCCCTTTCTTGCTAGCATGGCCTTACAGAGCGATCCAGTCGCAGAGCCTAATTAACCGGCTGCGTGGGCTCTGCCCCGCCCCATATGGGTAGAAACACCCGGAGAGTAGACTGGCGTTGCGCACGGACTTGAGGCCGCTACCGCATTGGAGGCATTTATCCCCGTTAATTAACATGGCCCAAGGGAAGCTGCGGACCGAGCTGTGGCGGCGCTGTAAGCGACCCCGTTTAGGAGAATAATTAATCCGGGTTCCCTGTCCTGCTACATCTTTATTCCATTCGCAGGAGAGTGTTATGCCTAAAACCAGCGCAAGAAGTTATCAGGATTGCCCATTATTAACGGGCAGCAGCTATTGATATTGGCTCACGTTTTCATGTGGCAGCGGCTGGGCCAGAGCGGTGCGCTGAGCCTGTCCAGACCTTTCAAGCCTTTACTGACGGCCTGCAACGCATGGCGCAATGGCTCATTGATTTGGGTGTCCAGACAGCGGCAATAGAATCGACCGGTGTCTATTGGGTGCCTGTCTACGCAGTCCTGGAAAGTCACGGGTTAGAAGTCATTCTAGTCAATGCGCGCCAAGCTCGTTCTGTACCGGGCCGCAAAAGCGATGTTAACGACGCCCAGTGGCTACAACGCCTACATGCGTGTGGGTTACTCCGCGCCAGTTTTCGTCCAGGCAGGCAGATCGCGGCATTGCGGGCCTATCTGCGTCTGCGGGAATGTCATCTGGAGTACGCCGCTTCTCATATTCAGCATATGCAAAAAGCGCTGACGTTCATGAATCTGCAGTTGCATCACGTTGTCAGCGATATTACTGGCGAGACGGGGATGCAGATTATTCGCGCCATTGCAGGTGGAGAGCGGGACCCGTAAGTGTTGGCCAAGCTGCGGGACTACCGCTGCAAAGCCAGTGAACGCACCGTTCAATCAGCCCTGGTTGGCAATGATCAACCCGGGCATGTGTGTGCTTTAAAGCAGGCTTTGAATCTGTATGATTTCTATCAAGCCCGCATCCAGGAGTGCGATGCTCAAATTGAGCAGGCGCTGGCGTCACTCACTGCTGAAAAGCCGGATCCTGTGCCCCCTTTGCCAGTACTACGTAATCGTAGCCGATCTGCCAATCCGGTGAATTTTGATGTCCGCCCGCTTCTTTACCAGATCACTGGCACCGATCTCACTCAAATTCATGGCATCGGTCCCTATCTGGCGCTGCGTCTGGTCTCAGAATGTGGCACGGATCTTACCCGCTGGCCCAG
>LXRJ01000111.1 GCA_001684025.1 Candidatus Glomeribacter gigasporarum
GCGCATTTTGTTAACTTTACTTGATAGTCTAGTTTTTCAGTACTTTCTCTCTCATGATTCATCCAAGATTCTATATTCGAATTTAAATCAAGGTTTCTATAAAAAATACTGTCCTCAGAAACTATGTCTCCACTGTCCAATCCTATTAGTTCATTCATTGAACTACAATTTAAAGACGCTATATGAAAATAATTGTTATAAATATATTTTCCTATTTCCTTGTCTTTTATATGTGCTGTCCGTGCTGTCCCATGCAATTTTTCTACAAGATCATATGAAAAGCTACCACTACAACTGATACTTTTTAGATCAGGCAGAGTCTGAGCAGTATTAATAGGGTTCCCTTAACCGATAAAAACCCTTTTATCAATTAAGGATAATCCTATTTTTTTGATAATTCCTTTAATTATTTAAGTTAAGACTGAACTGTTTATTTTAAAAATACAACTAAGCCTCGTCGTGCATCCGAATTGACCCAGGAAATAGGAATGTCCCAGAGCTGGTTACTGCATGCGCTTTACCCTCCCGCATACACAACGCTTCCTTCCGGAATCTCTTCAGGTAGGCGAACGGACGTGATGCCGCTCAGTGGATTGTAGAGCCGCCCGCCTTGATTAATACCGACCCGCATAGTATCCGCGCCGGACTTTAGAAGCATAGCCACCAGCTCCGGTTGAGCGGGGGTGAAGTACACATAAGCTTGACCGTTTGTTACGGTGTTTTGAACGTCTGGCCGGTGATGAAACCAAACTGGCAATGTCAGTTCTGTATCCATGACTGAGCCAGTAACAGAATTATGCGCGCGCGCATAATTCACCACAGCATTGCGATAGATGCGCATATTCCCGCTAATCGCCGCTGCTTCCCCGCTTGCAGCATTGGCTTCCAGCGTATGCTGGTTTTGCACGAAAATCATGCCAAGAAAGAGTGAGATCGCGAAAAAGGCTGATAAGACCTGCATGCCTGGTTGACTCCTCTTTGATCCAGCGTTTTTGTTATCTACATTTTCTGTGGATAACAGTTGAATTTTTTGCGCTTTTTCCTTCTACATGAAGCATTTGACTGGGAAGACACAAAAAGAGGCAACACCGCTTTATCAATTAATCCTCAAAGCTCATTAACCAAACCGTTTGTGCGCCTGAAAACTGCCAGGCTTCACCGCGCATCACAGGCATCGTGCCGGAGACAAATCCTTGTCCGTATCGATCTCTCTCAGAAATAGCAAATCGCTGTATGCCCGATGCGTAGCCTGTCAACCTGCAGTTAAAACAGGAGGTTGCAACCAGGATTCCTGAATGCGGCGCATACCCAGAATCCCCGACCTGCTGCCATCCGGCAAATCCTCCGCCTTGCTTTCTCCACACGCCGGATTGGCAAGAAAGTAACAAGCCGCTCCCGTCCCGGCCAACCAGTCCGTTCGGCGAACATCCCCATCCCAAGTTTGCGACCCCATCCAGCTGCAAAAACTCTCCTGCCGAGAGACGACCATTGGCATTCACCGTGCCCGCCCGCACCTGACCGCCGGTATAGATATTCTTATCCGCATAGCTCCGCACCCAGTCCGGATCACTCATATACCAGCCGCCGTTCCACTTTTGGCTATGCCAGCCGCCATCTCCTGTGGTTTGAAACCAATTTCCCGTCGTCGTATCGCCGCGAATATTGGCATTCGCCGCGCTTGCGTCGCCCGTCGCGGAAATATTTCCGCCGGCCGTTATAGAGCCGGTCGCATTCATCGTGGTGGCATTCACTTGCCCGCCATTATTAATGTCATTGCCCGCCATATCGATGGCGGTATTCATTCGGTTCAGTTCTGGATATCCGCCGACGGCGCTCCGGTATAGATAATCACTGATCAATGCGCCATCCTCAAAAAACAGGGCCGTAGCCAGATGCCCCGCTCCAGGCGATTCACCATAGGACGATAAAGAAACCTGCCATCCTCCATAACTGCCTTGCACTTTTGTCGCATCAATCGATGAAATAAACCCGCCATGCGCGCCGATAAGCTGCGCGATTCGACGGATACTCATCTCGGGAATGGGCTCTCCGCCGATACTCACAATCAGCGATTCCAGCTTTTGTTCCGTCGGCCTCAAGACAAGGATTTTGTAATCCTGTCCAAATGGATTTTGGTCAGCAAATGAGGTGGGCAAATATCCGGTGCGCTTAAGCATTGGCACCGTCACCGTTGCCGGCGTCGTCGGGCCTGCGGCATCCAACAGCGCCGCATAGTGATCTTTGATGTAGCGGACGGCAGCATCTGAAACCGTCTTCTGGTGCTCGGCGGACGACTGGTTAGCCAGCGTGTCGGCATAGTTCGATACGTATTGCGCGCCAAGACCCAGTGCGGCTACCGTCACGATCAGCACAACCAGCATTTCGAGGGCGGTAAAGCCCTGCTGAGACTGCAAATCCGCCCTCTTCATGTGCGGTCTCCGGAGGTTGTCTGGCATGTTCCAGGCGGCATGACGGCTTTGCTCTTCAACGTCCTGCATGACCTGAGCAATCAGACCTTTGCATATTTTGGCGCGAATGCCCGCCGATCCTTGATCATTAAAAATCACTGACTGTGAGACGAACCGCACCGCACGGCCCTCTGCTGCCTGCGGCGCTTTTTCCAGCGTCTGCCAGATCACCACGGCCAGTCCGTCCGCCAGAATCTCGTTTGTATTCGAGGCGCGGCCATTACAGAAGGTCTGCATGCGCTCAATCGCCTGCATGATATCGCCCGCGTGAATCGTCGCGATAATCAGAGGGCCGTTGATGCTGGCCTGTAAAGCCTGAAATGCGGTGTCTTCATCGCGGATTTCACCGATTAAAATCAAGTCCGCGCCTGTACGCATCGCGCGGATCAGATGTTCTTGATAACCGCCGCGCTTGCGCGATGCGCGCACCTGAATGCAACGGCCAGGACCATGCAAACCGTTCAGCCGGGTCTCCGGCGGGTCTTCAAACGCAATGGCGATCCCGCCCTGATCTTTCAAACGTTGCACGACGATAGACGCCGCCGTCGAAGTCTTGCCGGTTCCCATCTCACCGGCAATCAGAATGAGCCCGCGCGTCTGCGGATCAAGAATCGCCCGCATCGCGTGCGGGGCCAGTCCAAGCGTCGCGAGCGGTCGGATCTGCGCACCAGAGCGCCGAAGGATGAACACATCCTCACCCGCCACATCGCTGATTTGCGTCACGCGAAACAAGACATCATCCAGAATGAGCGCAAACTCCGGCTCTTGTTGCACGCGGTAAATCGCTTGGCATTTTTTCCGCAATTCGGCGATTTGTGCCGCCAGCCCATCGGGCGCGCACACGCGGGCGGCAGACGCACCGGATAAACCTTTGATATCGCAATAGTTTTCCCCGATATAAAAATCGACAAACTCCAGCGCGCTGATCTTTGGGGCGTGCATTAAGTTCTACAGAGCTCTTACCTTTCTTGGCCGGTCGCCTAATTTGCCATTCTGACGTGCCGTCGCTACTTTCGCTTCCGTCGTTGCTTTGCCACCGATTTTCCCATCTCGGAAGTCATCCAACGTTTCGAACCCAAAAAACCTTCCAGAAGCGCTGGGAGGTAAATGTCTGCGTCAAGCCTAGGGAAATAAATACCGAGTCCTGATGGACTGATTTCTGCCTCCATCAAATCAGCCGCCTGAGCATTTTTTAGTCCCTGAGTATTTTTGGATGAAAAAGCCAATTCAAAACCAGAGGCAAGTGAAATTACAACGCGCGCAACTCGGCAGTCGTAACGCACCGCTACAGCAGCTGGAAAAGTCACTTTTTTTGTAGCTGCTCGCTGGTTAGCTGCTTCAAAAGTTTCATTCGTAATATCCATGTATCCGCCTCCATTCCGTGCAGAGCGCCTCTAAATGGTCAGTCAGTTCATTTGCAATTTTGGATAAGCTCTTTCCGGAAAAGCCGTAGTTCTCGCGCAATTCGACCGGACCCAATGGGCAATGCAGATTAAATACGGCCTCACAACCATTTCCGATGATATGAACGTGAGCGGGGCGATGATCATTTGGGTAAACCGCGACGCGCAGTCCAAAAATGTTGAGCACTGTTGGCATTGTATCAATAACCTAAACTGCTTGGGTTATGACCCCGTCGTCCAAACAATCGTATTGTCCTTGTCTGAACTGCAATCGTTTTTCGCCTGCGCGGCGGTATATTCGCCCGTGACCTCCGCCGCGCCATTGACCTGAATCTTTTCAAACGCGCTCCCCCGACTGGTTCGAGTCGCCAGCGCAATGCAGGCATCTTCGGGCACAGAGGCGTAACTGATTGAAAACGTCCGTCCGGCAGAAGTTACCGTAACTAAGCCTTCCCGTACGGAACGCCATCCGTGACCGTTATATTCTTCGGAATGCCATTCGTACTGATCAGCAGCGGCGCCAAATCCGTGCCCGGCGCGCCATAACCGGAATTGGTCTTCAAATCCTTCGTGTTCACAAGCAGCAGGTTGACATCGCTTAACCCTTCCGAGAGCTTGGACTTACTAAAAAGCCGGTCAATCCTGGACGCGCCCCAGGCAATGATGATCAAACCGATGATGAGCACAACCAGTAATTCGAGCGCTGTGAAGCCCGCTTGGTATTTTTTCTTGCTTTTTATTTTCTGTGCGGTATCGCAATGGAGTTGAAACGCCATACAGTCCCCCGCAGGTTAAAAAATAATGATGGCCAGCAATGCAAGAACGATGCAGATGAAGGTGATTTTTAAGGGGAGATCCGCGGATGAATGGTAGTGTCCGAAATTTTGTGTGATCGAGGTTGGCTATAAAACTTATTTCATCGCATGGGTGAAA
>LXRJ01000012.1 GCA_001684025.1 Candidatus Glomeribacter gigasporarum
ACGTGGGTCACTTTTACATGCACATTTCCCTTTTAGTGGCTCATTTTTCGATGCATATCAACACTCTGAATCACTACCGAAATAGAGATTGCCTTGGAGCGCTAATCATAGGCGGCAAATTGTGCAATCGGATCATCGGCATCGGGCTCGGCGTTTTGCATAAAACCAGAAGCCGTTGGGGGATGTGCAGCCGGCGCCGGAGATGAAGCGGATACCAGCCGATCGTGCGGTTGCCGAATTGCAATCCGGCGGATGCCGTTGAAATGACGCGCCCAATAGGGGTGATCCAGGTGGTCAATGCGCACAATGCTGCCGGAAGAGGGCGCGTTGACAAAGCGGTAATTGCCCACATAAATGCCGACATGCGAGTTGGCATGTCCATTCGTATTAAAAAAAATTAAATCGCCGGGGGCAATCCGATCAGGGGTGATGCGCTCGCCTTGCAGACTCATTTCTCTAGCCGTGCGCGGCAGATTAATATGCGCAACGCGCGCAACCACATAACGCACCAATCCGCTGCAGTCAAATCCGCTTCCTGGCGTGTTGCCTCCCCAGCGATAGGGCACATCGACCAGACTCATTGCGGTGAGCGAAATCTCTTCATTACCGGCGCTGTGATCGATAAATGCCGACAGCGTTGCAGCAGGCGTCCAGCGCACTTTGGCTGCACGGCGCGGCGCACTGGAACAGGCGGAAAGTAAGAAGGCAATGAATAGAATCCAAAGAGCGCGGTACATGGATGACCGTGAAAAGTAATTACATTGGCTCGCCTGCGAAGTTGTCGAATTTCGTATATTGACCCAAAAAGGTCAGCCGCACAACGCCGGTCGGGCCGTTGCGCTGCTTGCCGATGCCGATTTCGGCGATGCCTTTATCTGGGCTGTCAGGGTTATACACTTCATCGCGGTAGATAAAGAAAATCACATCGGCGTCCTGTTCAATTGCGCCGGATTCGCGCAAATCGGCCATCATCGGACGTTTATTCGGACGTTGTTCCAAGCTGCGATTTAATTGTGAAAGTGCAATCACCGGCACATTGAGCTCTTTCGCCAAACTCTTCAGCGCGCGCGAAATCTCGGAAATTTCGGTTGCGCGGTTCTCTCCAGTTGATACGGACGACATCAGCTGCAAATAATCGATAATGATTAAACCCAATTGTCCGCATTGACGTGACAGGCGCCGCGCGCGGGCGCGCAACTCAAGCGGATTGAGCGCCGCCTGCTCGTCGACAAAAATTTGCGCATCACTCATTTTCCGGACGGCATGCGTGAGTTTCGACCAGTCTTCGTCCGTCAACTTCCCCGTCCTTAATCGGTGCGCGTCCATCCGCCCTACCGAACCCAGCATGCGCAACGCGAGCTGGGTGCCGGGCATTTCCATTGAAAACACCGCAATTGGCAATCCATATTCGATGGCAATGTATTCACCCATATTCATTGCCAGAGAAGTTTTGCCCATCGATGGACGACCCGCGATGATGATCAGTTCACCGCCGTGTAAACCTGAGGTCATCCGGTCTAAATCGATAAAGCCGGTCGGCGTGCCCGTCACATCGGTCGGATTTTCCTGATGATAAAGCGTATCGATACGCTCGACGACTTGCGTCAACAAAGGCTTAATCTCGACAAAACCTTGACCGCTGCGCGCGCCCTCTTCGGCAATCGCAAACACTTTCGATTCCGCTTCATCGAGCAACTGACGCACCTCTTTGCCTTGCGGATTAAATGCGCCGCCCGCAATCTCATCCGCAACGGTGACGAGTTTACGCAATACCGCGCGGTCCCGGACAATTTCCGCATAGCGGCGGATGTTGGCTGCGCTTGGCGTGTTTTGCGCGAGCGCGTTTAAATAGGCTAAATCCCCCACCTCACCGGCCTTGCCTGATGACGTCAGAGATTCAAATACGGTCATCACGTCCGCTGGACGAGAAGCGGCAATCAATTTGCCGATATGCTGGAAAATCAGCCGGTGGTCGTAGCGGTAGAACGCGCTTTCCTGCAAAAAATCCGCGATGCGGTCCCATGCGCTATTGTCGAGCAGCAAACCGCCCAGCACCGATTGCTCGGCTTCTATCGAGTGGGGCGGTACTTTCAGCGATTCGACCTGGGGATCTTTAGAGCCATGATTTATGGACAGGTTCTTAGACACGGGTTCTAAGCGGATTCACCCAATACAGACACCATGACCTCTACCACAACATCGGTATGCAATGCAATCTGCACTGGATAATCGCCGATTCGCTTGAATGGTCCATCCGGCATCCGGATTTGCACTTTTTCAATGCCATAGTTCTGTGCTTTCAAGGCTTGTGCGATATCGTGATTTGCGACGGAGCCAAATAAGCGTCCATCTACGCCGGATTTTTGAG
Source organism: Candidatus Glomeribacter gigasporarum (assembly GCA_001684025.1). Lineage (GTDB taxonomy): Bacteria > Pseudomonadota > Gammaproteobacteria > Burkholderiales > Burkholderiaceae > Glomeribacter > Glomeribacter gigasporarum_A. The sequence goes on from LXRJ01000012.1 coordinate 2,369, forward strand.
CAATTTGCAGCGTCAGCCCGGCGAGCTTTTCACCGAGCTGCTGCGCATCCGCCAGCTTTTCCGCGGCGACTCTCTCAAGCGCCGCGCGCCGCGCTTCAAATTCTTGAATTGCAGCAGGCGTCGCACGGCACGCTTTTTTAAACGGAATCAAAAAGTTACGCGCATAGCCTTTTTTCACTTTGACCAAATCGCCCAGTGCGCCCAATTTAGTCACTTTTTCTAGCAAAATCACTTGCGTGTGAGGCATTCAAATCTCTCCTTGTTGCCGCGCCGCAGACCACTTTAAGCGGCGTGTAAATCAGTATAAGGTAGCAATGCAAGAAAACGCGCTCGTTTAATCGCCTGATCCAGCTGACGCTGGTAATGCGCTTTCGTTCCAGTCAGACGCGCCGGGATAATTTTCCCATTCTCGCCTAAAAAGTCCTTTAAGGTTTCAATATCCTTATAGTCAATGCGCTGAACGCCTGCGACCGTAAAGCGGCAAAATTTCTTCCGTTTAAAAAGCAAATTCTGCTGCGGACGGCGGCGATCAAATTTTTTCTTGCCTGCAAAGCGAAAGCGGGCCATGATTCTCTACTCCTTTTTAATGTGCTTGATTAAAGGGCAGCTCAAACCACTCTCCAACCCGGTCATATGAAATATCCACGCACGCGCGCTGCGTCCGCGCGGCGCAATAAAACCAGTGAAAAGAAAAGTCTGATTAAAAGCACAACGTTCAAGCACGCCGCTTAACTCCCCTGCCGCAACCGCGGGAATGTTCATTTCAATTTGGCGTGGCATGCCTGCTTCCGTAACTTGTGAGCGATGATGCAATAGACAGTTGACAATTGGCATCCCCGCAGGGGTATATCGCACCGGCGCACGTTCGACGATACAGCCCTCAAAAACCCACTGATTCGTCATCGTAATGATTATCCAGCACCGCTTTTACCATCCGCATCCGCTTGCTTCGGCGCTTTATCTTCATTTGTGCGCAGCGCATCCTTATCCTTCATCATCGGTGAAGGGCCCGTTTCAGCCTGTTTCATTCTAACGGCTAAGTGACGCAGCACCGCATCGTTAAATTTGAACGCTTGTTCAAGCTCATTGAGCGTTTGCTGGTCGCATTCAATATTGATACAGACATAATGCGCTTTAACGAGTGTATCGATGGGATACGCCAGCGGGCGACGCCCCCAGTCTTCAATCCGGTGGATGCGCCCGTTGCGCGCAGTCACTGTGGCTTTATACCGTTCGACCATCGCGCCGACCTGCTCGCTTTGATCCGGGTGCACAATAAAGACGATTTCATAATGGCGCATGCGCGCTCCTTTCCTTCTGGGCTATGCCGCCCGGATAGCACCAATCGCACCGGTGCGGCAAGGTAAATTTAACCATTTTATCTAAAAATGAACATCTGAGTAAATGACTCTAAATTTGGTATTGTGTAATGATTGGCAGAAGAACGCATACTTCAACTTAAAGCGCTTCTATACAATGCAATGCTGACGTTGTTCAGACCTTTGATCAATCGGGAGGAATCAAATGCAAACCCATACGCGCGCCATCGCAACCGCATGCAGTGTTGTGTTTCTGTTCGCTGCATGTTCTGGAAAATCCGGTCAATCAGATCAAACAGAGCCCTCCTTCAAGGAAAACTGGCTGAAGAAAAGCGAGATCGATCCGGATAGGCGTGTCGCATGCGCTGATTTAAACCAATACGTGAATGCCCAATGGCTGGCGGAAAATCCCGTGCCGGCGGATAAAACCCGCTGGGACAGCTTCGATATCCTGAATGAAAAAAGCCTGAACGACCAGCGCGCAATTGCCGAAGCAGCGGCAAAAAATGTCAACAGCGCCAAAGCCGGCTCGCCCGAACAACTAGTCGGCCTGCTTTACGCCGCCGGGATGGATGAAGCGGCGATTGAACGCGCGGGCTTCGATCCAATCAAACCGGAACTGGATGCGATTGCCGCACTACACGATACGCCGTCCATCGTGCGCTATTTGACCGATGCGTTCGCGCGCGGCATAGAACAAGTCTTCATTCTTTTCCGCATGGCGGACTACAAAAACCCTGCCGCACAAATCGCCCATGTCCGCCAGGGCGGCTTGGGATTGCGCACGCCGGATTACTACGCAAAAGCGGATTACGCCGAGATCCGCGCCGCTTACGTTGCTCATATTGCCCGCTTGCTGCAGCTCGTCGGCATCGATACGCAATCGGCCCAGCGCCAAGCCGAACAGGTATTGGCATTCGAGACGCGTCTTGCCAAGGTCTCGCTGTCACCCGTTGAACTGCGCGATCCGCAGAAGCGGTATCATTTTGTCAGCGTCGCTCAAGCCAATGCTATTACGCCGCGCCTCGACTGGGGCGCGTTTTTCAAAGCGCAAGGCGCTGATATAAAAACCGGCTTTTCGCTTGCGCCAGCCAAATTCTTCACCGAAGTCAACGCAATGCTAGCCGATACGCCGGTTGAACAGTGGCAAGCCTATCTGCGTTTCCACACGCTCAGCGATGCAGCACCGCATCTCTCATCCGCATTCCAGAATGAGCACTTCGCCTTTTACGGCAAAACGCTCAATGGACAGCAAGAAATAACGCCGCGCTGGAAACGGTTGCTCTATACGATGGATGAATCCATCGGCATGGCGCTTGGGCAACTGTACGTTCAACAGCATTTCTCGGCAGACGCCAAAAAACAGGCACGGGCGTTGGTCGACAATCTGCGCGCCGCATTGAAAACACGGATCGAAAAACTCGACTGGATGAGCGACGCGACTAAGAAAAAAGCGCTTGAAAAATGGCAGACTTTCCTGCCCAAAATCGGCTATCCGGACCAATGGCGCGACTGGTCCGGATTAAAGCTGAAAGCCGGCGATTATTTCGGCAATCGGAACGCGGCGGCGCAATTCAACCATCGGTATCAAATGTCAAGAATCGGACAGCCGAGCGACTGGAAAGAATGGTTGATGCCGCCGCAGATCGTGAATGCCTACTACAACCCGACCGACAATACAATCAATTTCCCGGCCGCCATTCTGCAACCGCCGTTCTTCCACGCGCAGGCGGACGATGCGCTGAATTATGGTGGCATTGGCGCCGTCATCGGTCATGAAATGACGCATGCCTATGATGATCAAGGCAGCCAATTCGATGCGCAGGGTAAACACGCTGATTGGTGGACCAGCGCTGACCGTAAAGCGTTCAATGCGCGCACCGCTACGCTGGTCAAGCAATTCGATGTCTATTCGCCGTTGCCAGGGTTATCTGTCAACGGCACTTTGACGCTGGGCGAGAATATCGCCGACCTGGGCGGATTAGCCACCGCTTACGATGCATTGCAGATTGAATTAAATAAAAGGCCCGCGCTCGCGAAGCTCAAGATCGACGACGACACGCAAAACCAGCGCTTTTTTATGAATTGGGCGCTGATATGGCGCCAGAACATCCGGCCGGAAGCGCTTAAAGTCCAACTGAATGCTAGTCTGCATGCACCGGCGCAATATCGGGCCATCGGCGCGCCGTCCAATCTTTCCAGCTTTTCCGAAGCGTTTAGCTGCACAGCAGGCGACCCCATGGCGCGCACTGGCGATGCGAAGGTCAAAATCTGGTAGGCTCCAGGCGGGCGGAGCATTGCGCTCCGCCGCGCGGAAGTGCAATGCTCCGCAGCAGCTCCCATCCGATTCTAATTTCGGTAGTGATTCAGAGTTATAGATACTCCAAGGAGCGGCTATGTTGGTCGATTTCAGAATAACAAGAAGAAAATATGGTGAATTTGGCGGTGCATTGTCCTGTTTGCAAAGCCGAGCACGTGTTGCTTCAAATTGATTAGGCGATACCTAGCCTAGGGCTGAGTGTAAGCGCTTGGGGTTGTAGACTGGAGTGACCCATTTTCCCAGCCTGTACGGCAACAGAATCCTGCCAGACCCAACCAAGTCTGGGGTGCTGCTTGACATTTAGAAGGGCGTCTGCGGCACTCAGTACGCGCGCACAGAATACCGGCGGGCCCTACATGAATAGGGCCTGATGGGTTCGATGAGTAAGTGGCTCAAATTTTATAGCCTGAGTTGTCCAGTTTCAGGGGGCACTCCAGATGACTTCCGAGTGCCACTTGTTTCTGGCCTTATGCAGCGCCGCTTAAACGCAAGATCGCGGGCACGCAGTAAAATTGCGAACCGGCTCTTAGGAACTTTCATGTCCATTGACGACCGCGACGGCAAAATCTGGATGGATGGTCAACTGACCAACTGGCGCGCCGCCCGCATTCATGTGTTAACGCATACCCTGCACTACGGCTTAGGCATTTTTGAAGGCGTGCGCGCATACAAGACGGCTTCGGGAACAGCTATTTTTCGCTTGGCCGACCATACGCGGCGTTTTCTCAATTCGGCGAAAATTCTCCAGATAACGCTTCCGTTCGACGAATCCACCCTGCTTGACGCGCAATGCCAAGTCGTGCGCGTGAACGCGCTCGAATCCGGCTATATTCGCCCGTTCGCATGGCTGGGTTCTGAAAAAATGGGACTCTCGCCGGAAGGCACAACCGTGCATGTCGCTATTGCCGCTTGGCTGTGGGGCGCGTATATGGGCGAAGAGGGTATTCACAACGGTATTCGTGTGAAAATTACGCGCGCCACCGTCATCACGCTCGCACGTGAACACGGCATTGAAGTGATTGAAAAACGCATCACGCGCGACGAGATGTATTGTGCCGAAGAAGCCTTTTTTACCGGCACCGCGGCTGAAATGACGCCGATCCGCGAGATCGACCGCCGCACAATTGGATCAGGCCGCCGCGGCCCAATCACCGAACGGCTGCAACGCGCATTCTTTGAAATCGTTGCAGGCGAAAATCCCCGCTATATGGACTGGCTCACCCTCGTTTGATTCTCAGACCATGGACAAAAATAAAACACCGCCATTGGTTGAGGTGAATGCGGAAGATCTTCCTATATCCTGCCCAGGGCCGCGCACGCGGCGCTGGAGCGCGCATCCGCGCGTCTTTATCGACGTCACGCACGGCGAAGCGCGCTGCGCATATTGCGGCACGCGTTACCGGTTGCGCGCAGACAAAGCCCCGCTGAAACACTGATTGCAATGGTCGAATAAAATGTTTTCCATCAATTTCTGCACGCCTTCCAGCTCCAGCCCCTATCAAAATACGCCAGATAATTTTGAGGGGCTTTGTAAAAAATCAAACCTCAATTGGCAAGACAGGCGCATTATTCAGCGCCTGCAAAACACGGAAACATTCAAAAGCGTTGTTGACAGTAAAGATAAATTATCCGCTTTATTGCATCCTATACATCCTGAATTTTGCACCAAATGGTTGGACCATCAGCAAATGTATTGCATCGCGGAGCGCGTTGACGACATGCTGCACCGTCTCATTAAAGACGAACTCAATATGAATGATCTCGAGCACACTCTCACTACCTTGCGCAATGAAAGCCAAATAGTTTTAAAAGGCACTTATGCACAGGATGTCTATCACCCTTCAATGAAGGGAATCGCGGATGCTGAAAATCAGCAACTGTTTACTCAAATCCGTCAAATCTTTGAAGATTTGATGCGCGCTTTGAACCCTGCTTCTTATAAAGGCAATCCGCGCGCGGATGCGCTCTAAGTTTGTCTAATTCGCTGCCTAAACTTATCTACCCATAAAGTAGATCCAACGGCGAACTTTAACTACGCCCTGCGCCTCGATTAAACAAACCAGAATCATAAACAGGCGGCCTATAATTTCTTTTTTCCTGCTATTTTGAGCGCACCTGATGCTGGTTCATCCGCAATTTAATCCCGTTGCCGTGCAGATTGGCCCCTTCGCGGTGCACTGGTACGGGCTGATGTATTTAGCCGCTTTCGCCGGCGCAGCGGTACTGGGGCGTTGGCGGCTCCGCCTGCCGCAGGTTGCGGCACAGAGCTGGAACACGAAAGCCATCGATGATTTACTGTTCTATATCGTACTCGGCACCGTGCTGGGCGGACGATTGGGATATGCGCTGTTTTATCAAGCCCGTTTTTACTTCAATCATCCCTTGGAGATTTTTAAAGTCTGGCAAGGCGGTATGTCGTTCCATGGCGGATTAATCGGCGTGACGATCGCAATGATTCTGTACGCGCGCCGCCATCGGCGTTCTTTGTTGCAAGTCAGTGATTTTGTTGCGCCATTGGTGCCATTCGGCATCGCGGCGGGCCGCTTCGGCAATTTCATCAATGGCGAACTGTGGGGACGCGTGACCCGTCCGGATGCGTTCTGGGCGATGTTATTTCCGCAAGCGAAATTCGATGATCTGGCCTGGCTCGCGGCGCATGAAGCCAACGCCGCCGCGCGCGGATTGCAGACGCTTTTCGAGCGCCGCCATGCCCTGCCGCGGCATCCATCGCAACTTTACGCGATTGCGCTTGAAGGCATTGCGCTCTTCATCATTCTTTGGCTATTTGCCCGCAAGCCAAGGCCAACCGGCGCCGTCACTGCCCTCTTCTTGATGGGGTACGGATGCGCGCGTTTTATCGACGAATTTGCGCGCGAACCGGATGATTTTCTCGGCTTGTTAGCGCTTGGATTGTCGATGGGACAATGGTTGTCGTTGCCGATGATTGCCGCTGGCGCGCTCTTATTTGTTTTTATTTCATTTGCACCGAACCGGAAACGGTAACCGAAACCAGCGTTTTCCCGCCTTCGATCGGAACCTCGGCTTCAGAAGGCGCAGGCGGCGCCGCATAAGCTCTCATCATCACGGGTCGAGGTTCAAACCCTGTGCCGTTATACCCAATATTGACCTCACGGATCATATAGCTGCTAAAACCGAACGCTTTCGCAGCAGCGCGCGCCTGCTGGCGGAAATCGGCAATCGCATCCAGCGCCAGCTTCTGTTGTGCGGCGCGGCGCGCTTGCGGAGACAGTGAAAAGCGGACATCGCCGATGTGCAGAATAGCGGTCAACTTTCCAGCCAATTTCGCGGCCGCTTCAAAGTCGTTCGATTCCAATACCAGCTCGGTGCGCCCGCGCCAGCCCGTAATGCGGCCATCGCGATTGGTCGACGGATAGACAGCCAATATGCCGGTGTGCACCGCGACTTGCTTCTGCACTTTCGCCTCACGCAGCGCCTGATCGGTTTTTTGTTTAAGCGCTGCCGTCAAAGGCGCTGCGGTATTCGCCTGCTGCTCATAAAATAAAGTGATGTGCACAACATCCTGAGGCGTCTCGGCGCTGGCTTGCGCACTGAGTGACATCACGCCATTCGGGACGGAATGGGTCATTTCGGCAGACGACAATAACGGCATGCCTAGCACCAGCAAAAACGTCAAAATCCGTTTGATCATCACGATGACTCCAGAAAATAATTTAAAAGAAAGGGCGCCGGATCCGGCGCCCTAGATTCGTTCCCCGCCTTAGCCGTCTGGCCGGCATCCTGAACCGGAAGATTCAAGAAGTATGCAGTCCGGCAATATTTCGGGTACATCAGACTGAAGTGATGCGCACGCCCATATTGCACATTCCGCAATTTGCCTATCCATATTGGTTTAAGAATGATTGACCTGCGCGAACCAGGCAGGGAAATTAAACGGTTGAATAGTGAATCAATCAACGCTCATATTATCTACACGATCTTCCGGCGCCGGAAGATCGTGTTGTTCAAGCGCCGCGCCGATCTGTTGATTCAGACGCTGCACGATGGCCTGAATTTCTTGAGCCGGAACCGCTTCTCCACTGCGTACACTCTGTTGCAACAGAAGCAGATCGGATGCCAGAGAAATGGCGGCCATCACCGCGATCCTGTCGGTTCCGCGGATGGCGCGATGCGACTGCACTTTATTCATCTCGGCGTCTACGCGCGCCGCCGCTTCGAGGAGCGCCGCTTGTTTTTCAGGCGCGCACGCCAGCCGATAGGGCCGGCCAAGAATCTGCACTTCGATTTGGGCAGCGCTCATCCATTTTCTCCATAGGTATGATCTTTGGCCCACGTCGGCGCCTCGGCAGGAGGACTGGACGATTGTGGGAGCCTTTCAAGCAACCTGCGTAAATGCGTGTACGCTTCATCGACAGTCGCTGCCAGAGAATCGCGTTCAGCACGCAGCGCAGCGCATTCTTGACGCGCCTGTCCAAGCGCATTTTGGATCTCATCGCATCTTACGCGCATCTGTGCCAATTGCTGCGTCAAATTGCGCTGTGCCTGCCGGTATTGGTCATTTAATACCATCAACCGGCCAATTCTCTGCGCGAGCGCGTCTAATTCATTCAGCATGGGTGCATTCCTTATAAGACCGTGCATTTTAACGGGTGCAGAATGCGTTTGGTTGGCACGGTGATGCGATCAGGGGATGAAGCGCTCATACCGCGGCGGCCACTTCTTATGAATACAGAGGAGAATGAAGTTGAATCTGAAAATCGATCTAAAAATTCTGGATGAACGGCTGCGTCATCAATTGCCTCGCTATGCCAGCAGCGGCGCCGCCGGCCTGGATTTGCGCGCCTGCTTGGATACGCCGCGCACGCTCGCGCCTGGCGACGTGACGCTGGTGCCAACTGGAATGGAGATCCATATCCAAGCCCCTGGTTACGCGGCGCTCATCTTGCCGCGTTCAGGGCTCGGCCATCAATATGGCATTGTGCTGGGTAATCTAGTGGGATTGATCGATTCGGATTATCAGGGGCCACTGATGGTTTCAATGTGGAATCGCAGCCAGACATATTTCACGCTGCAGCCTTTTGAGCGTATGGCGCAGCTCGTCGTTGTGCCCGTGATGCGGGTCGAATTCAATCTTGTGGATGATTTCAGGGCCAGCGCGCGCGGTAAAAAAGGGTTTGGGAGTACGGGAAGGACATGAATTATTGCTTGATCTCCTTCCAATACGCCGCGTTCAAACGCCACGCCAATACGCTGAATACGCCCAGAAACAGCACGACCCATACGCCGGTTCGCTTACGTTGCTGCCGCGTAGGCTCCGCCATCCAAACGAGATAAGACACCAGATCGGCCACCGCCGAATCGTATTCGAGCGGCGTGAGCGTGCCCGGCGTAAGTTGCCGATACCGCACCGGCGCTGGCCTGTTTCTTGCGTGTGTATCCTCCGCATGATCCAGCGCACGCTGCCCCTGAAGTTCCCACAATACGTGCGGCATTGCCACATTCTCAAACAGGCGGTTATTCCAGCCGGTCGGCCGGGTATCGTCGCGATAGAAGCTGCGCAAATAGGTATAGAGCCAATCCGCCCCGCGCGCGCGGGCAATGACGGATAAATCGGGCGCCGCGGTGCCGAACCATGCGTTGGCGTCCTCCGCGCGCAGCGCCACGGTCATCGTGTCGCCGATCTTGTCCGCGGTAAAAAGCAGGTTGTCTTCAATCGCCGGTTTGGAAATGCCAAGCGCTTGCAGCTGGCTATAACGCATTTCGCGGGCGCTATGACAATTCAGGCAGTAGTTGATAAAGAGTCGCGCCCCGCGCTGCAATGCGACAAGATCATTGCTGCGGTCCGGCGCGCGGTCAAGTGGAATCGCCGGTTCTTCCGCATGCGCGCGTTGCGCGAGCGGTGTAATGAGCATCATAAGTAACAGTAAAAGCGGCAGACGTGTTTTCATCGGAAATGTCTATCAGCTTAGCGCATTTTTCAGCGAGATTGCGACTGGCGCGCGCGCATCGCTGCGCCATGCAAGCCGCTGAAAAATGCGCTAGTGCGAAGAGGTCAAACGCGCTGGAACAGGCTTAAACCGCCCGCGCCGGCTCCACAACGGCATCGCCAAAAAGAACGCAAAATATAAGACGCTGCCGGTTTGCGCCAGCACGTTTAGAACCGGCGAGGGCGCACGGGTGCCAAGCACGGCCAGCATCGCGAAGTTCAACGCAAAAAGCATGATCAGCGCTTTATGAAAGGAAGGACGGTAACGGATCGATTTGACCGGACTGCGGTCAAGCCATGGAACAAAGAACAGAATCAGCACCGCGCTGCCCATCACGACCACGCCCCAAAATTTGGCTTGCGTCACTGCCATTGCGGCCAACCCAAGCGCCGCGCCAAGCGCAATCGCGATTTTGTTTTTCAAACGGTGCGCACGCAGCATGCCGAACAGACTCACTGCGCCGAGCGCAATCATCAGCACGATTTTGAACGTGTCTGTCGTCGCGCGCAGCATCGAGTAAAACGCCGTGAAATACCACACCGGCGCGATTTCAGGCGGGGTTTTCATCGGGTCAGCCGGAATGAAATTATTCGCTTCTAAAAAGTAACCGCCCATTTCCGGCGCGAAAAACACGATTGCACAAAACACCAGCAGGAACACTGCGACCCCCAATAAATCGTGCACCGTGTAATAAGGATGGAATGGAATGCCATCCAATGGAATCCCATTTTCATCTGTATGCGCTTTAATCTCGATTCCGTCCGGATTATTGGATCCGACCGTGCGCAGCGCGATCAAATGCGCGCCGATCAGCGCGAGCAGCAGCAACGGGATCGCAATCACATGCAAGGCGAAGAAGCGGTTCAGCGTTGCATCGCTGACCACGTAATCGCCGCGGATCCAAAGCGCCAAATCGGGGCCGATGACCGGAATCGCTGAAAAAAGATTCGTAATCACTTGCGCGCCCCAGTACGACATTTGTCCCCACGGCAACAAATAGCCGAAAAACGCTTCCGCCATCAAAGCCAGAAAAATCATGCAGCCGAATATCCAGACCAGTTCGCGCGGCGCGCGATACGAACCGTATAAAAAGCCGCGGAAGATATGGAGGTAAATCACGACGAAAAACATCGACGCGCCGGTCGAATGAAGATAACGGAGCAGCCACCCCCATCGCACGTTGCGCATGATGTGCTCGACCGAAGAAAAAGCGCTCGTCGCGTCCGGCTTGTAATTCATCGCCAGAAAAATGCCAGTCACAATTTGAATCACCAGAACGAGCAACGCCAGCGAACCGAAAAAATACCAAAAGTTGAAATTTTTGGGGGCGTAATAACCGGTGACATGCGTCCTCCAAAAAGAGGCGAATGGGAATCGGCGGTTCATCCAAGCGGATAATCCGGCCGCTTTAGCGCACGCATTGATCATTTTTCCATTCGCCATTTACGCCTCTCCCTTCTCGTCCTTGCCAATCACCATCCGCGTTGGCGACAGAAACATATAGCGGGGCACGTCGAGATTCTGCGGCGCCGGTTTATTTTTAAAGACGCGGCCAGCCAAATCAAAGGTAGAGCCATGGCATGGGCACAGCCAGCCGCCCGGCCAATTATCTGGCAAATTGGGGTGCGGACCGGGTTGAAAACGCGCCACCGGCGAGCAGCCTAAATGCGTGCAAATACCGACTAAGACCAGCAGATGCGGATGTTCGGGCCGCGCCCGATAAGGATTTCGGCAATATTCAGGCAGCGGCATGGAGAAAGGATGTTGTGATTCTGGATCAGCGACCAAAGAATTTGCCTTGCGCACTTCAGCGAGCATTTGATCGGTGCGGCGAATCATCCAAACCGGCTTTCCGCGCCACGCCACCGTCATCATCTCACCGGCTTTCAGCGCACCGATATCGGCTTCGACCGGCGCGCCCGCGGCGCGCGCGCGTTCAGACGGCGCCAAGGAACCGACGAACGGCACCGCCGCTGCAACACTGCCAACGCCGCCCGCGACCGAAGTGGCCATCAGCCATACCCGTCGGCCGCGGTCAATGCGTTCTCCTGGTTGATTCTGCATCGCATCTCCTGTTTCCTAAAATATATCGCCCTTAAACCGGGTTGTCGATCTCGATAAATCGATGCTCAAAACCAAAGCTATCGGCGAGATGCTGGCCGAGCGCCTGCACGCCATAGCGTTCAGTCGCATGATGCCCTGCGGATAAATAAGCAACGCCGGATTCACGCGCCAGATGCGTGGTGGCCTCGCTGACTTCACCGCTCAGATACAGATCGGCGCCGGCCTGAATGGCGTTGCCGAAAAAACTCTGCGCCGCGCCTGTGCACCACGCCACGCGGCGGATTAAACGGCTCGCCTCGCCCAGCGCAAGCGGCGCGCGGCCAAGCAGCTTGCCTACGCGCGTCGCGAAGGCGACGAGCGTCGCCGGTTCAGGCAGCCGCCCAATCCAGCCCAAGTCTTGATCGCCGAAACGGCCTTCGGCGGATAAACCCAGACGTTGTCCGAGCTGCGCGTTATTGCCGAACTTCGGATGCGCATCGAGCGGCAGATGGTACGCAAACAGGTGGATGCCATTCGCTAGCAATAAGCGTAGACGTTGATATTTCCAGCCGCGAATCGAAGGCGATTCATTTTTCCAGAAGAAGCCATGATGCACCAGCACCGCATCCGCATCCCATTCAAGCGCTGCTTCGATGAACGCGAGTGAAGCGGTAACGCCGGTCGCGAGCTTTTTAATTTCCCGTTGACCTTCCACCTGCAAACCATTCGGGCAATAATCCCGAAAGCGGTCTATCTCAAGGAGCGGGTTTACGTACAATTCGAGTTTTGTGTGCATCACTTCTCTTCCTTCCTCAGAAACCGGCTTATCCAACCGGCTTATCCATTCCATCCGCTCATGCTTAAACGCCTCTGGTTACTGTTCGCGCAATCGGTCACTGTACTGCTCGCGCTCCTATTCATCATCACGGTGCTCAAACCGCACTGGCTGCAGAAACGCGGGCTATCGAATATGCGCCTTCTTGCGCCTGATGTCGCTCTGCACGAAGCGCCGCCCAAAGTCAATGTTCGCCGCATGCAGTCAAGCGTGTCCTATGCAGACGCGGTGCAAAAAGCGATGCCGGCGGTAGTCAATGTATTTTCAAGCACGTCTACGGCGCGTTCGCGCGGACTGAATACGCACGATCCCTTGTTCCGCTTCTTCTTCGGCAATCAACTGCCGCGCGAGCAGCCCGCATCCACGCTCGGTTCAGGCGTGATTGTCAGCCCGCAAGGATACATTCTGACCAACGAACATGTCATTAATGGCGCGGATGAAATTGAGGTTGCGCTTGCCGATGGGCGCACCGCTTCCGCCAAGGTGATTGGCGCCGATCCTGAAACTGACCTCGCGGTATTGAAGATTCAACTTGACAACCTGCCGAGTATCACGCTTAGCCATATCGAACAAGCGCGCGTCGGCGATGTGGTATTGGCGATTGGTAATCCGTACGCGGTCGGGCAAACCGTCACGATGGGGATCATCAGCGCGCTTGGACGCAATCACCTCGGCATTAGCGAGTTCGAAAACTTTATTCAAACGGACGCCTCGATTCACCCCGGCAATTCGGGCGGCGCGCTCGTCGATGTCAATGGACATTTGCTAGGAATTAATACGGCGATCTATTCATCGCTGAGCAATGGCGGCTCGTTGGGGATCGGTTTTGCGATTCCCGTCTCGACCGTGCGCACTGTGCTTGAGAGCATTATTGCCACCGGCACCGTTACGCGCGGCTGGATTGGTATCCAGCCGCAAGACCTCACGCCGGAAATTGCCGAATCCTTTGATCTAAAGCGCACTTCCGGCGCGATTGTCGCCGGCGTATTGCAAAACAGTCCGGCGCAGCGCGCTGGCGTACGCCCAGGCGATATTTTGATCCGCGTGAACAACGAGAAGATTCACGATACGAGGCAGCTGATGAATGCGATTGCGCAACTCAAGCCTGGCACGCGCGCCGTTCTGCATATTCTGCGCAAGAAGAAAGCGCTGGCGTTGCCGATCAAAATCGTCAAGCGTCCGGCGCCGCAAGCACCTATAAACCGTAACGATGCCGAACTGAACGAATAGTATTTTTCCTCTCATCAACGGCGCGTCATCACTCGCGCCGCTAATAAGCCCGCCTCAAACAGCACCACCAGCGGCACCGCCAGCATCAGTTGCGAGATGACGTCTGGCGGCGTCGCAACGGCCGCGACGATAAAGGCGCCGACAATCACATACGGCCGGCTTTTGTTGAGCTTTGCAACGGTCAACGCGCCCGTGCAAACCAGCAGCACCACCGCGACCGGCACTTCAAACGCCATTCCAAACGCAACAAATAAGGTCAATACAAAACTCAGGTAATGGCTGATATCGGTCGTCATCTGAACGCCGAGCGGCGCGTTGTAATGCGCCATGATGCGGAAAACCGCTGGAAACACGGCAAAATACGCAAATGCCATTCCTGCCAGAAACAGGGCATAGCTGCTGCCAACCAATGGCGCAATCCATCTTTTTTCATGCCGGTATAAACCAGGCGCAACAAAGGCCCACAATTGATAGAGCACAAACGGCAGCGCAATCACCAGCGCCAGCAGCAGCGTGACTTTGACCGGAACAAAAAACGAGCCGGTCACATCGGTCACAATCATCTTGCCGTCTTTCGGCAAATTCATCAGCAGCGGGCGCGCTAATAGGCGGAAAATATCCGCCGCCCATCCAACCAATCCAACAAAGACCAGCGCCACCGCCAGCAACGCGCGAATCACGCGCCGGCGCAATTCGACCAGATGAGAAATAAAAGGTTCGGTGGATGTTTCGGCGGCTGTTTCGCGCGGATCATTCATTTTGCGATGCGCGGGGTTGAATGTGAGGTAAAAGCGACATCAATGAATATTTCAGGCATTTAACTATTTTCAATGGGAGATCAATTATTTTAGAGTGCGCTTCAGTTTTTATTTCTATCTTGATTAAAAATCTAAAGAGTGCCATCAAAAAATGGTTTTATTAATAAATATGATGAATATCTTCTGCCTGTGCAAAAAAAGGGGGTGAGAGGCCAGCCGCGCGCTTATTGGCTGGCATACGTCATTTATCCAGCACTTCGGCACAGGCAGACCCGCTAAAACAGGCGCGCGCGCCGATCAAACGCACGGGCGGGCTTGCGCACAAGCTCGCGCATGCGCTGCTGCTTGGCGCGCCGCTGCTGCTGTATAGCGGATGGACTCAGGCGGCGAGTTGCTATTTGGCCGACCCGGCGCAAAATCAGAACGCCTACTATCAAGGCAAATATCTAGATTCTCTGTGCTTCTTTGATGTGAGCAGCTATGACGATACGGAGGCTGGTTCCCAAACAGGACAGAAATTCAGCTTTGAGCTGGAGACCGGAGGCAAATTATCGTTTACGTTGAGAAGAGAGGGCGGCCCATTAAAGGCGGTGGCAGTGCCAACTTATGCAGGGGCGCCGCTGGGTAATGTCGGCTACAAAGGCATCGGTGGAAAGCCTGTTCTATACACTGCCCGATCCGCGACGAGATCGACTTTGAAATTCAGCAACATCCGAGTGACTGACCGCTCGAACAATCTTGTGCAAAATTTCCACTTTATAGCAATCGATTCAGAGTCCACTGATTCAGGAGAAAGCATTACGGTGAAGACCAATGGAGGCGTTTGGCAGAAGCTTGAGCGCATTCCCAGGCAGAGCGTTGTGTCTTGTACTGTTTTTTCTAAACCAGAAGGAGAAAAAAGCCTCAAATGGGAATCGGCGTCTGGAAGAAGTAATTGTACTGACGCGCCTATAGTCACAACTTCTATCCCGTCAGAGGTAGAAGCGGTTTTGGTCCCTGGTGGTCTGCAAGGCATCGCCTTCGCGCTGGGGCTGACCGGCGTGGAAGTCAACAAACAGGTGCTGGATCCGCATAAGACAGGCGTCGGACGCATTGCGCCGTCTGACCAGTTCCAACTGAGTATTACCAATACAAACGATGAGGCGTTCGATAAGCGCGGCGTTGTGACAACGAGCGGCGCTGCGGCGGGCGTTCAATCAGCGCAGGCCAGGGCGGCCTCGTATTCTGACACGGTGATTGTGTCGGAAAAGATGGCGCCGGATAGTGAGTCGCCGTTGGAGTCGTATGCGCCAATCACCTTGACCTGCACCTCGTCCACCGATGAGAACAATCAACCGATCTATACCGGATTGCCGACCAACGAAGCCGTGACTTCAAAGACGCTGCGCTTCGATCCAAGCAAATTTGGCCTGATTAGCTGCACGTTCACGAACACGATGCCGAAGTTGGCGGCGCAGATTGGGGTGACGAAGACAGCTGACAAGGACAAGGTCAATATTGGCGAGACGTTGAACTGGACGATGACGGCCAAGAACACCGGCAATATTCCGAATAAAGGCGAAATCCGTCTGAGCGATGCGCTGCCGTCGAATGTGCAGGTCACAAAGGTGCAGACGGACGAAGGGATGCGCTGCCCGCCGGTCGAACAATGGACACCCGGCGGCGCGCCGGTATGCACGATTGCGGCGGGTCGTCTGGGGGCGAACGGCGCGTCGTTGAACGTCGTTGTTTCAGCGCAAGTCACCGCGGCGGGCCAAGCGATCAATGCGTTGACGCCGGCGGGAGAAGATGATCCGAAATGCTCAGATAACAACGGGTGCACGACGACCACGCAGGTCACGGCGCCGAAGGTGACGGTGCATAAGGCGGCGGATCGGCCTCAGGTCCATGTGAGCGAAACGATCCGCTGGACGCTGACGGTCAAGAATGAGGGAGACGGGCCGACGACGGGGGCAGTCGCCCTAACCTATACGTTGCCGGAGCATTTGAAGGATATTGTGGTCGACCCGAGCGCACCGACAACCTGCGCAGCGGTGCAGGGGCGTGAAGTGAAGTGCACGGTGCCAGCGGGCTTGACGGCAGGGAGCGACGCGACAGTGGAAATCCGCGGCACCGCAACGCAGACCGGGCAGTATGTGAACGCGGTGGTGCCCGAGGGACCGGATCAACCGGAATGTCCGCAGGGGCAGTGCGAGACGACGACGCAGGTGACGCGTTCGGACATCCTGCTTTTCAAAACCGCGCATCAAAAACAAGTCAATATCGGCGAGACGATCCAGTGGACGATTACCGTGAAAAATGCCGGCGACGGCGCGACCGTCAACGCTTACCCGCTGACCGATACCTTGCCGGAGCATTTGAGCGAGGTGGAAGTGAAACCGACGGCGCCGGCGACGTGCGCGCCGCTCCAAGGGCGGGTACTGACGTGTTCCGTACCGGCGGGCTTCGTGGCAGGCGCTGAAACAGCGATTGAGGTCAGCGCAACACCGACCCAGGCGGGAATGCACAAAAACGCGGTGATCGGAGGCGAGCCGACAAACCCGCCGGTCACCGCCGAGGTCGACGTGACCGGCCCGAAGGTGCAGGTGCGTAAAGCGGTGCGTCCAACGCAGATGCAACTTGGGGAGACGGTCGTTTGGACGCTGAGCGCGAAGAATGAAGGCAATGGCGCGACAACGCAAGCCATCACGCTCACGGATACCTTAGCGGAACACCTATCAGAGCTTCAGGTCAATCCAACCGCGCCGACGATGTGCGCGCCGCTCCAAGGCCGCACGTTGACGTGCACAGTGCCGGCGGGACTGGCGGCGGGCAGCGAGGCGAAAGTAGAGATTACGGCCCGCCCGCAGCAAGCAGGCGCACTGAAAAACGTCGTTGTGCCGGGCGGCCCGGGTGGTCCCAACGATCCAACGGGGCCGGGCGGCAATGCGTCCTGTCTACCCAACGAGTGCGAAACGGCGACCGAAGTGCAGGCGCCGCGGCTGCTCGCAATTAAAACAGCGAACAAAAGCGTGGCGGAGATTGGAGATGCGGTGCAATACGCCATTGAAGTAAAAAACTTGGGGCATGGCGCGGTCGAGGGTGTTCGGGTCGTAGACAAGTTGCCGGCCGGTTTTCGGTATATCCAAGGCAGCGCGCTGATGAACCACGCGCCGATGGCGGAGCCGGAGGGACAACCCGGTCCGCAACTGAGGTTCCAGTTGCCTACTATTCCAGCGCAAGCGACGGTGCGCTACAGCTATCGCGTCCGAATCGGAGTGGGCGCGCAACAGGGCGACGGCATTAACCGGGCGCAAGCGCGACCGCCCTACGGCGATCCGTCGAATGAAGCGGCCGCACAGGTGAAAGTGCGCGGCGGCGTCTTTACCGATGAGGCCTGCGCGGTCGGTAAAGTGTTTGTCGACTGCAACAATAACCATATTCAGGATGCGGAAGAGTTAGGCATTCCCGGGGTGCGCTTGTATCTGGAAGACGGCACCCATTTCATCACCGACGCGGAGGGCAAATACAGTGTGTGCGGCTTAAGCGCAAAGAGCCATGTGATCAAGATCGATCCGATCACCTTGCCGCGCGGCAGCCGGTTGACGGCCACTTCCAATCGCAATCTAGGCGATGCAAACAGTCTGTTCCTTGATGTGAAGAAGGGCGAGTTGATTCGCGCGGATTTTGCGGAAGGGTCGTGTTCAAACCGGGTGCTGGAGCAGGTCAAAGCGCGGCGCGCGCAAGGCGAAGCGCGCAGCGTGGAGAATGAAGCGGCCGGGCCGGGGCTGAAATTTGAAGGCAAGGCGCCGGATTACCCGCGCCAGGGCACGGACCGTGCGAATCAGCCGATCGTGAAACCGCGCCAAGACACGCCGCGCAAACCCTCAGGAGGCTCTGATGCGAATTAAACCAGTGGTCTTCGCGCTGGCGGCTGCATATCCCGCCTTCGGTATCGCGCAATCCCGGACGGGATTCCCTCTGCTGGATCCGTATGCGTCGAATCCAGCGGTGTTTAAGCGTCAAGTCGGTGAGGTGGATTATTCGGCGAATGCCGCCGTGGGTAAAGTGGTGGTCGAGACAGATCGCAACGAGGTGCCCGCCGACGGTCAGTCGCCGGTGCAAGTGACAGTGAAATTATTTGACCGGAACGGCGCGCCGCTGAATCAACCCGCCTTTATTACGGTGGAGGCGGACGGCGGACGGATTTTGGTCAATGGCGCGCCGACCGATGAATTTGGGCCGGAAAAGCGTGATTTGGATCGGGTCACGCCCGGTACGCAAATCAAGGTCAATCAAGGTACAACAGCATTTCGCCTGCTCACGCCGATGAATCCGCAAGATGTGCGATTGCGGGTGAGCGCCGGCGCGCTCAAACGATGGGTTCGAGCAGGAATTGAAACGCTGGAGCCGGCAGTTTAACAATGGCAAAGCGAACGCTGCGGCGCGCACCGCATTTTTCCTAAAAGGGAAGATTTTAGGTCAGGCGCTGCTCACCGCCGCGTTTGATTCGGACAAAGAAACGCGCTCACGGTTAATGCGCGATATTGACCCTGACCAGTTTTATCCCGTCTACGGCGATAGCTCGGTCAGCGGCTTTGACGCCCGCTCCAGCGACCGTCTGTATGTGCGGATTGATCATCACAAAAGCTATCTGCTCTACGGTGATTTTGCAAGCGGCGATGGGTTTAGCCAGAAGAGCGGAGGCGGGGTGGTGGCGGATGTTCGGCAACGCATGTTCGGGCAATACAACCGCACCGCGACCGGAGTGCGCGGACATTATGCGCAGGGGCCGGCGCTCGGCAATGTGTTTGCGGCTTATGACAATCTGAAACAGGTGATTGAAGAATATCCAGCGAATGGCACATCGGGGCCGTTCGCGGTGAAGAACAACACAGGGATTGTCAATTCAGAAAAAGTTGAATTGCTGGTGCGGGATCGCAATCAGCTCGGCGTGGTCAAGCAAGTCACCCGGTTGAGCCGTTTTGAAGACTATAGCTTTGAACCGTTTTCAGGGCGGATTCTGTTTACCAAGCCGATTGCCTCTTTGACACTCGACGGCGATCCGCAGTCGATCCGGATTACGTATGAAGTGGAGCAGGGCGGGGAAAAATTCTGGACACTCGGCGCGGATGGTCAGATCACACTGGGGCCGGTGACCATTGGCGGTTCGGCAGTGGAAGACAAGAATCCGCTCTCGCCGTACCAACTGTATAGCGCGAATACCGTGATTGCGCTGGGTCCCAAAACCGCCTTGGCGGCCGAAGTCGCGCGCACCACGTCAACCACCTATGCCGCAGATGGAAAGGTGTATACCACACCGTCCGGCCAAAGCGGGGAAGTGTCCGAAAAAGCCAGCGGCAACGCGGCGCGGGTGGAGTTGGTGCATCAAGGGGACGTGACGCGCTTAAATGCGTTTTGGCGCCGCACAGACACAGGATTTAACAATACCGCAGCGGATTTAAGCGGCGGACGCGGTGAAGCGGGCGTCAAAGGCAGTGTTCAGGTCGCCGACGGCGTTCGACTGTTTGCAGAGGCGCTGCGCACCGAAGATCGGGCCACGGATGCGCGCCGCGATGCGGCGCGCGCGGGAGTGGCGTTTCAGCTCGGAGAGCGGCTCACCGCGGATGTGTCGCTGCAGCGGGTGGTGGAGAAAGCGGGGATGCCATCGACGGCGGGGATTGCGCCGAATACGGCCCCGCTCAGCATGAATCAAAGCCCGACAGGCGGA
The DNA here is from genome assembly GCA_001684025.1 of Candidatus Glomeribacter gigasporarum. GTDB lineage: Bacteria > Pseudomonadota > Gammaproteobacteria > Burkholderiales > Burkholderiaceae > Glomeribacter > Glomeribacter gigasporarum_A. Next base: position 22,550 of record LXRJ01000012.1, read on the forward strand.
TTTTTTGGAAATGGCGTACCGAATACCTCAATCGATCCAGTCACCGGCGCAACGACCAACACCTTTGCGCCGTTGAATTCCACAGCGGGCGTGGCGAATGCGGCGGCGCTGAACGCGACGACGGTGCGGGTCGGCGCGCAATATAAAATGACCGACCAATTCACGCTCTCAGGCGATGTGGAAAAAGGCATTCACAACGAAACTCAGCACCGCTATGGCGTGGGGGCGTCGTATCAGGTCGCCGAGCGCACGCGCTTATATACGCGGTATGAAAGGCAAAGTGGTTTGGCGTCGATCTATTCGCTCAATCCAGCGGATCGCAGCGCCAGCTGGATCGCGGGGATTGAAAACACCTATATGCCGGGCGGCGCGCTCTCTTTAGCGAATACCGGCTACGCGATGCGCTCTCGGGCCAGACGGCGAGTGCGCGGGATATGGCGCAGGCATCAGGGGTGCGCAACACATGGAATCTGGCGGAAGGCGTAAGCGCAACCACGGGCGCGGAATATCTGCATGTGTTTAACGGACCGCAGCAAAAGGCGCTCGCGCTGTCGGGGGCCCTGGAGTATGCGGCGCATCCACTGTGGAGAGGGTCGACCAAGCTGGAATTCCGGCGATTATTCGACAAGCCATCCTTATTGGGCAATCAAGGGCAGAATCAGTGGCTCAGCACCGTCGCGGTCGCGCGTAAGCTGGATCGGGATTGGACGCTGCTGGCGCGCAATTACTTGCTATACACGCAGAACCAGGACAACGCGCAGGCGCAGCCGTTGGGAAACCCGATGCAGAATCGGGCGCAACTGGGCGTGGCGTGGCGGCCGGTGGACAACAACCGGGTCAATGCGCTGGCGATGTATGAATACAAGCTGGAGCGCGATGATGCGCAGGCGGAGCGGGCAAATATTCGCACGGCTGCGCATATCCTATCGACGCACATTGATTACCACCCAAGCCGGCCGTGGTGGATGACGCTTCGGCTGGCCGGTAAGCGCCAGACGGATCGGCTGCGCACAGGTCAACAAGACAGCTATTACGCCTGGCTGGCGGGTGGCCGGGTCGTGTATGACATCACAGAAAACTGGGATATCGGGGTGCTGGGGATGTATCAGCGGGACAAGCATCAGCAGGGGCAATGGCAGGGGCAATGGGCGCAGGGGGTGGAAATCGGCCGGCTATTGGGTCAGAACCTGTGGGCCTCCGCGGGCTATAACTGGGCGGGCTTTCACTCGGATCTGAATGAGGCGGATTATACCGCGCGCGGCCCGTACCTGCGTCTGCGCTTTAAATTTGACGAACATCTGTTCAGTGGCCGCCATCCGGAGGTCAATCGTGCATTGCCGCGCTGAAGATTGATTTTGAAGGATTCTATCCAGATTATTGACGCTCACATACGCAAAATGACCATGAATACCAAACCCATTCTCCGTACCTGCACCTATACGGCCCTGTGCGCCGCTTTGCTTGGCGCGAGCATCGCCCATCGCGCATCCGCGCGGACGGCCGCCCTCAATGCGCTAGAGGCGCGCATCACCGATGCGGCGATTTCGGCGGATCAAAAGACGTATCAGGCGGTGCAGCAGCGGATTAAGGCGCTCAATGACCGCGGGGTTCGGGTCGCGGATTATTTCTTGTCGAAGGCGCAATGCTGGCTCGATGCGTCGTTTCACGAATACACGCGCAACGACCGTTCGGCGTTTCCGCAGGCGAGCTTAAGCGAATCAGAGAAAATCGTGCGCGCGCTGGAGACAAATATGACCCCCAACCCGGGCGAGCAGACGCCGTTGGTCAACGACGCTGCGAGGCTGCGCGACGATTTATGGACACGTTTGGATGCGCTGAAGCGTCATACGGGCTTTGCGTGCGCGGCGCAAAAAACCGCGTGCGCGGAAGTCGAATTGGTGCATGCGGGCAATGAATACAAGCAGCAAGGATGGCGGCATGCGAATCCGTATATTCAAATCGCAGAAGACCTTAGCAGCGCGGCGCAGGCCGCCGCCGCGTGTCCGCCGCCGGCGCCCGCGCCCGCGCCCTCCCCCACTCCAAATCCAGCGCTGCCGGCAAAGAGAGTATTGAGCGCCGATGCCTTATTCGCGTTTGACCGGGCGGATTTGTCCACCTCGCCGAGCAAGAGCCGGGAAAAACTCGACCAACTGGCGCAGGACGTGCAACAGGTCGATACGGTGAAGCAACTGGCGATCAACGGCTATACCGACCGGCTTGGCAGCATTGCGTATAACCTAAAGCTCTCAGAGCGGCGCGCGCAAGCGGTGAAGCGCTATCTAGCGGCCCGTGGCGTGCGCGTGCCGATGGTGACGCGCGGCTTTGGCAAACAAAGCCCGCTCGTCGAATGCGCACAGAAAAACCGGGCGGAATTGATCGCCTGTCTGCAACCGAACCGGCGGGTTGAGATTGAAATTGCGCAAGAAATGCCCCCCTACAATCAGGGGTCAAAGCCTCCCCTACTGTCGAGGACACCACGGCGCCGTAAGCTTCCCCCCTCTTTTCATACGCCATGCGACTACCCGTCGCGGGTATTGCCAAGCGCCTGCGCACATTGATCAATCAACGCCGGTCCCTGATAAATCAAGCCGGTATACAACTGAACAAGAGACGCGCCCGCCGCGCGTTTGGCGCGCGCGTCGCCCGCTGAAAAAATCCCGCCCGCGCCGATGATTGGAATCGCACCGCCAAGCGCCGCGGAAAGCGTCCGAATGACACGTGTCGACGGCTCGAACAACGGGTTTCCAGACAATCCGCCCGCTTCGTCCGCATGCGGCAGGCCGGTGACCGCGGCGCGCGCGTTCGTCGTATTCGTCGCAATCACGCCGTCAACGCAATGCCGTAACAGCACATCCGCAATGACGCGGATATGCGCATCGTCTAAATCGGGCGCAATTTTGAGCACCAGCGGAACAGCTTTTCGATATTGATCGGCCAAGCGTTGCTGTTTGTCTTTTAAAGCGCTGAGTAGTGCATCCAGCGGCGCTTTATCCTGCAATTGACGCAATTCCCGCGTATTTGGCGATGAAATATTGACCGCCACATAATGCGCGACCGGATACACACGCTCAAGACAATACAAATAATCGCGCGCGGCGTGCTCGAGCGATGTATCCGCGTTTTTGCCAATGTTCACCCCCAGGATGCCCTGATAGCGCGACGCCCGAATGCGTCGAACCAGTGCATCAACGCCGCCGTTGTTAAACCCCATCCGGTTGATCAACGCGCCTGCTTCAGGCAAGCGAAATAAGCGCGGACGCGGCTGGCCAGACTGCGCGCGCGGCGTCACCGTGCCGACTTCGATAAAGCCAAATCCGAGCGCCGCCAATCCATCGATACACACCCCGTCCTTGTCGAGTCCGGCTGCGAGTCCGACGGCATTGTCAAAACGCAACCCCATCACCGTGCGCGGCGCATGCACCGGGCGCGCATTTAAAAACTTCATCATGCCGCCGCGCTGCGCTGCGCGCAGCAGCAGCAACGTTAAATGATGCGCTGTTTCAGCGTCCAGACGGAATAAAAACGGCCGTATCCACGAATAAAGATTCACTCTTGATCCATCACAAACAGACGCCGGTACTCCGCCAACGCATACCGGTCGGTCATACCGGCGATGTAATGCGCAATTTTGCGCGCCTGAGCGTGCGTATCCATCGTCTGAATCTGGTAATCCGGCGGCAATAAACGGGGATCGTTCTGAAATGCATTAAACAATTTCCGGATCACGCGCTGCGCTTTATTCGTCATGCGCATTACCCGGTAATGCCGGTATAAATTCTTGAAGAGAAACTGCTTGAGTTGTTGTTGTTGCGCGGCCATCGCATCGCTGTGCGCAACTAGAGGCGGCGCACGGCGCACGTCATCCGGATGCGCGGGCGCAACGCGCGCGATATTGCATGCAGTCGTTGTGATCAGATCGATAATCAGCGTATGAATGATGCGCCTAACCGTCTCAGCGACCCGCCGCCGTCCGCGCAGCGCCGGCCAGGCGCGCACCGCTTCGCGGTGATGCGCGCGCCAAAGCGCAACCTCTTCCAGCTGTTCTATCGTCAGCAAACCTGAACGCACACCGTCGTCGATATCATGGTTGTTATACGCAATCGCATCCGCGAAATTAGCGATTTGCGCCTCCAACGCCGGCTGCCCGCCGTTCAGAAAACGCGCGCCGACATCGCCCAGCCGCTGCGCATTCTCGCGCGAACAATGTTTCAGAATGCCTTCGCGCGTTTCAAAACAGAGATTTAAGCCGTTAAAGCTGCCATAACGCTCTTCGAGTTCATCGACCACGATCAGACTGTGCAGATTGTGCTCGAAGCCGCCATATTCACGCATGCATGCGTTCAGCGCGTCTTGTCCGGCATGGCCGAACGGTGTATGGCCGAGATCGTGCGCGAGCGAGATCGCTTCAACCAGGTCTTCATTCACACGCAGATTGCGCGCGACCGAACGCGCGATTTGCGCCACTTCCAGGCTATGTGTGAGCCGGGTCCGGAACAGATCGCCTTCGTGATTGATAAAAACCTGCGTTTTGTATTCGAGCCGCCGGAAGGCCGTGCAATGAATGATCCGGTCACGGTCGCGCTGAAACGCGGTGCGCGCCCGCGCGTACGGCTCCGGCACGCGCCGGCCACGCGACTGGGACGAGCGCGCCGCGCACGGCGCCAGAGATGCTTCTTCGAGCGCATTCGGATCGGGCAGATCAATATATTCTTGGGTCATATTCACGTTGCTCAGAGGTAGAAACGCCGTTCGCCTCCAAACATACTTTTACATCCGCAACGGAAACGGGCGTCATCAACGCTTCGCCTAAACGCTTGAGCACAATACAGTGGATTTGTCCCGCGTTGGCTTTCTTGTCACTGCGCATCAAATCAATATAACGGTCGGCGCCCAGCGCGGGCGCGCGCACTGGCAGACGCGCTGCCTGAAGCAATCGCGCTAAACGCGCCCGCGCGGCCTCGTCAAGATGGCCGAGCCGGACCGACAAATCTGCAGCGAGCGCCATCCCGCATCCGACCGCTTCGCCGTGTAGCCATTGCCCATATCCCAATCCCGCTTCGATGGCATGGCCAAAAGTATGGCCAAAGTTCAACAGCGCGCGCATGCCGCGTTCACGTTCATCAGCCGCCACGATGCGCGCCTTGATTTCGCACGCGCGGCGCACGGCTTCGATCATCGCCGTCTCATCGCAGGCGCGCAGCGCCTCGATCTGCGCCTCGATCCACTCAAAAAATACACAATCGGCAATCGCCGCCGTCTTAATCACTTCGGAAAGACCCGCGCAGCGCTCGCGCTCCGGCAACGTGCGCAATCCGCGCGTATCGGCAATGACCGCGCTCGGCTGATAAAACGCGCCGATCATATTCTTGCCAAGACGATGATTAATCCCCGTTTTACCGCCGACCGAAGCATCGACCTGCGCCAGCAGCGTGGTTGGGATTTGAATAAAAGGAACGCCGCGCATATAACAGGCCGCCGCGAATCCGGTCATGTCGCCGACCACGCCGCCACCGAGCGCAATGAGCATTGTCGCGCGGTCAGCGCGCGCGCGTAATAGTTGCTCAAAAATCGCATTGAGGGTTTCCCAATTTTTATACGCTTCGCCGTCCGGCAGCACGATTTGAATCAGCCGCTTGCCGGAGGCGGCCAGCGCCGCGCGCACACGTTGCGCATACAAAGGCTCGACCGTGGTATTGGTCACCATTGCAATCGAAGATGCGCCCTGAAGATGGGGCGCGTATAAATCCGCGCGGCTGATCAAATCCGCGCCGATATGAATGGGATAGGCGCGCGGGCCAAGGTGAACTTGAACGGTCGTAATCGCCATAAATTGAATCGTTATTGAGTTATTTATTTAGATATACAAATCCAATCTATCACGGCGATCCGAATATCTGTTCCGGTGACCGTTTCGTTAACTCCGCATTTTCAGCATACGCAATCAATTTCGCCCGCGCTTCATCCACCCTCCGCTTAATGCTCGGCGCGTCGGTTTCGATCACGAGATGCGCGCAGGCGCGATAGAGCGCGTCGCGCGCCGTATAAAGCGCGCATAATTTTGCATACGCATCCCCGTCTAGCAACAATGGCCGATTCTTATCCTTGCGCATCCGCTGCCATAAATCCTGCGGCTGAGCATGCAAATAAATGACCGTGCCGCAATGCCGCAAGCACTGCCGGTTTTGCGCGCACAGGACCGCACCGCCTCCAGTGGCGAGTACGATCCCCGTACGTTGAGTTAATTCGCCAATCATGCGCGTCTCGCGCTTTCTAAATCCCGCTTCTCCCTCGTGTTCAAAAATGAGACTAATGCGCGCGCCTGTGCGGGCTTCAATTTCATGATCGGAATCGAAAAATGACTTGCCGAGCGCGCGCGCCAATGCGCGTCCAACCGTTGTTTTGCCCGTGCCCATCAAACCAATCAGGAAAACGTTCGACGGGATGTGCACATTTTTGAAATGATTGTTCTGCATGATGGGCTTCTCAAACATTCACTTGAGCGCGCCGTCTGGCGCTTTAAACATTGGCATAGAGCGGTCAGCGACCACGTTCGGGGTAATAAACACCAACAATTCGCTTTTATTGCGAGCGCGCTCGCTATGACGGAACAAAGCGCCGATCAACGGGATCCGGCTGAGCCACGGTACGCCCGTCATATCTGCGCGCTCATCCTGCATAAAAATCCCCCCGATGGCAACCGTGCCGCCGTTTTCAACCTGCACCTGCGTTTGCACATGCTTGGTGTTGATCGCCGGACCGGAAACCGTTTGCGCGCCGACGCTATCTTTGGTGATATCGACATCGAGCATGACGTGACCGTCCGGAGTGATATTGGGCGTGACTTCCAGCTTCAGCCCAGCGCGCCGGAACTGTATGCCCGATACGCCCGTACCGACTTTAGCTTGATACGGCAATTCAGTGCCTTGTTCGATCAGCGCCTTGACGCGATCCGCGGTGACGACGCGCGGACTCGACAAGATCCGCCCGCGCCCGTCGGCTTCGAGCGCACTGAGTTCCAGCGCAAGCACGCGGTTGGCGCCAACGCCGAACAGCGTCCATCCGACCGTTGCCGCGTCCAGCCCGAGCGGGCCCGCAGGTAAATCATAAAGCGTGCCCTCCGCGGTGCCGAGCAGTCCACGTGAAACATTGGTTTTTGACACCCCCAGCATTGAAAGACGCACGCCAAGCGCGCGCGCAAAGCGCTCTTCCGCTTCGACAATGCGCGCTTCGATCGCCACTTGCCTCATCGGCCGGTCGATCGCGGCCAGCATGTCCTGAATCTGCTCAATGCGCGCCGCGAGATCGGTGACAAATAACTGATTCGTGCGCGGATCGGCAATCGCTGCGCCACGTTTTGACAATACCCGCTGCGCGCCCGCGCCGGTCAGCAGTTTGCGCACATCTTCGGCGCGCTGATAATTCAACTCGAAGAGTCGGCTGGCCAGCGGTTCCAGCCCGGCCGCGCGGGCGTGCGTTTCAAGGCGCTGGCGTTCGCGCACGGCCAGTTCTTCAGCCGGCGCAACCCAAATCACGTTGCCGCGCCGCTGCATCGCCAGTCCCTGCGTATCAAGCAGCGTGTCAAACGCGCGCCGCCACGGGACTTTGTCCAGCCGCAGCGAAACCGCGCCGCGCACGCGCTCGCTGGCAATGATGTTTAAACCGGTAAAGTCCGCAAAAGCCTGCAGGACGGCTGTTAATTCCGCGCGATTAAATTCCAGACTGATCGGTTCGCCTTCATCCGCATGCGCGCCGGATGCGGCGCTCGGTGCGTTCGAAAGCCGCTCAGGCGGCGCGAGCGGAACCAAAGAACCTTCCGGCAGCGCGGGGATAGGGTCCGCATGCGCCGTCTTGTCATGACTTTTGCGCGTCCTATTCTGAATCTTTCTTTCTTGTTCAGATAAATCCGCGCGCTTTCCATCTGTCTGACTCTCAGCGCTGCCGGAAGCCGCCGCGCTTAACATCACCGGCAGCGGCGGKKTGAGCGCACGCTTTGAAGCAGCCG
>LXRJ01000186.1 GCA_001684025.1 Candidatus Glomeribacter gigasporarum
TCCAATTCGTGGTCATGACCCACGCGTACTGCCATTATACTATCCGGACTTAGGAGGTCAAAGAAAGGGATACTTTGACTCGTATAGCGAAGGCTACTTCGCTTGTAATTGAGAAAGCGACTTATGGGCGTTGCCTAGCACTTTAAAGCCAAAGGCTATTCCACTAGGGGGACTAGGTATAATGAAGAGAGCGGGGAAATTAAAGGGTGTATACGACCACCATTATTATAGCCCGACACGTGGCGCATCGAAGCAGGAATATGTGCTTCCACGAGATGGTGTACCTTAGGTACTTCTCTTTTAGGTATGCGAATAACATACTGCCCCTTAGCTCTAACGCCACCATAGTGGGATGACTCAATGAGAAAATCACTTAAAAGAATAGAACGTAGTTGCTTCATCTAAGGGGTGACTCTCTCTTTCTTGAGAACTTGCCATTTTTCTACGTTTATTAGCCTTTCTACGAAATTCTCTTCTGTAAGAGTAGGCTCCTTCTTTTGTTCCTTCGTATCAAGTTTTCTTGGACTGTTTCTTAGAGGCTTTGGATAGTCTCACTAGCTTTCTTTGATCACTTTGTGATATTGGATTCTGCCTCCTGAATGCGTTCTTCTTGTCGTTGAATAACGAGTATAGCTTGTTCTAATTCCTCTGACTTTGTTTGCATAACTCTCTGGGTTTCTTCGTGTCTTTTCTGCTCTTCATTGATGTCTCCCCATTCTTGCATGTCGAGGAGATATCCGTCAATTCCTTCGATGAATCCTTTGACACTATGGCCGTTAATTTCCTTAGTGAATTCCTCGATTTCAGTGTTCTTGCTTGGCTACTTAGTTGCCTAGAACTTTTGGAGTATACCTCATGGTATACTCCTTTCTTCGAAATTCGGGCTATTCTCTAAAGGCTTCCTTGGAAGAAACCTCCTTTTATTGTCTAAAAGAAGTATGCCTTTTCCCTAGGCCTTCGCTATTTTCTATACTATATAGTCCTTGATATTGCACTCTGTGCTTTTTTACCTACTCTTTTCCTGAGAAGTTTCTCTTTTAAGGCAAGAGTTAATGTTGCCACAGTCCCGTGGCTGGCTCTAAATCTTCGCTTGCTAGGTTAAGCTTCCATTCTTTCCTTCCTCTAATCTCCCCAGCCTTCAGCTCTAGTTAAACTTAGAATCTCTGTCTGATTCAAGTTATCTTAAAGGATACCCCTCGATTCCTTTCTTAAAAAGGAATTCCCCATGGCCCCCTTTGTAGTAAACTCCTGTTGCCATTAGACGATTTCCCGTCAATAATCGTATCTTGGCATCAAGTTCTTGCTTTTCTCTGGTGGACCTAGGGTTCGTGCTTAGGATTGAAGGTAATTCCTGGGTGACTCTCGAGAGAGCGATGGTTCTCTGTAGTCTACGGTTAGAAACTAAAGTACCAGGGGCCTACGGCCCGGGGGGCTTCAGATAACCCCCGGCCTTTAGGCCCAGCCTTAACAGAACTGTTTGGTTCAGCTAAGATGAAATCTTAGCAAGCGTTGGACTGGGGTTTGATTTTGGCAATCCGTTATCCCATTAAGTACTCCTAGCGGTTTACTTGGACGGAAATGAAAGAAAGCGTGGTTGGGCTTTCTGGCTTCCCTTGTAGGAGTTGTCTTCCTTTGTCTGACTGGATTTTGGTTGACAGGCTTGATATATGGTCAAGATGGTACTCCCCTAGGGAGTACGTCGGGGGGGGGCAAGTTCCCTGGGCTTTCTGAAACAATTCAGATCCTCTTCTGAATAGCGCTGATATGAACCGTGGTTGGGGAACTTGCATCACGTTTGTGTCGAACTAAGTATTGTTCAATCTTACACACTCTTTCTTACAGATTACGTTGAAAAGCAAGACTAAGAGATGCAGGTAGCCTGTATAAGACATGTTATGATGTACCTTCTTTATGTATGGCTATATAGCTTTGTTACTTCCCCTATATTCTTGATCCTATATCTCCTTAGGTGTTGGGTAAGCGGGGTTCTTATGAATTGTCAGATGTTTATCATCGGGGTAAAGCGGGAGTTGGCAACTGGAGGGGGAACTCGGTTTCAATGGTGGCATAATTTCACCTCTTACCATTTAGGCTTACCCATGGAGAAAAGCTTAAGAGCTACTGCGCACAGTTATCCTGTATCTTTCATCTCATGGAGAAGTTTGTCTTTCTCTATATCCTATATGATAATGCAATTGGACTGGCCTAATTAGGGCTCAGCCAGAGCTAGCCTCCAAAGGTTTCACTTTACCAAGACCTATAGTACCATTGGTAAGGGGCAGGCAGGGCCTCGGTCTGAGCTAGCCACTATTAAGGAGTTCTTAACCAACTTGTGCTAAATGAAAAAGACACCAATCTCTGGGGTGGGGGAACCATAGAATCCCGGGCTTTCACCTTACCAAGTTATAGCTTTATTCACAGGCTAACATCTGCTTCTTTCTTTGCTTACCCTGTCGAACGCCTTAGGTTTCCTTACTCTTCCTTTTCCTCAGGTGGCCTAAGCCGGGGCTCT
>LXRJ01000224.1 GCA_001684025.1 Candidatus Glomeribacter gigasporarum
TAGTGGACACCTATTCTGATGATCTAAAGCCTGCTTTTATACAAGGCTTTTAACCGGACGCTTACCTCCATCTCACCGCCTTGGCCGTAAAAAACAATGTTCACAATATTGACGCATGCGGGCAGGAACGACATAATTTTTTGTTTCTCAGGCGAACTAGCTCAGTCGGTCAGAGCGACGGAATCATAATCCGCAGGTCCGGGGTTCGAGTCCCTGGTTCGCCACCCGTATTTATAAGGCTTTCAGAGATATTTGACAGATTATTTCAATCCGTTTTTAGACAAAATAGTAGACAAGTGTCTAAAATAATGTAAGCGTCCGGCCAAACTTGCTTTTACCCACAAATGCTAATGGCAATTTGAAAGCCAAGCTGGATATTGGTCAGACGCTATAGCCCACGCCACAAGCCCATGTTACCGGGCGGAGGGTCAGTTGTGCGTGCAAGATACCCTCCAAGCTGCGCTATGGCGATCAAATAGTGACTCAGCGGTGATGGAATGTTAGAGGGTGTCTGTTTGTGCCTGAGCAACTGATCAAGTAAATCGAGTTCGATAGAAGTGAGCACGAGTTTGGCGGTTGCGTTTGGCACGACTCGGTTAAGCATCGTCATCCAGAATATGCGCCAACTTAGGATGCAGAAGACAGAAATGAGGTTGACTAACCGGTCCGCCGTTCTGAGCCTGGATTCTTCAATCCGGCAACCCGATTTTAAAATTTTGTGAAAGTTTTCGATCTTCCAGCGCATCGCATACCCCTCTAGTTTCTCAATCGCCTCTCGACAGGAGGTCACAGGTAAGTGGGTGATGAGTTTCCAGTCCACTCTTTTTCGATGGGAAGGCTGTGCCTGTTCTTGAGCGTAGATCACGGTCAGATCATGTGCTGGATAGCGGTTCTGCTTGCTGATCGACGGCAGTACATGGATGCGGCGATATTTAAGAGCGAGTCGGACGCGCGAAACACGGCTCCCTTTGTCTCTGACGTGGATCGAATGGAACCTGTTGACCGGCGCTGCCCGCATTTCATCGGCGATGGTGTGATGGCCGCCTTGGCCTGCTAAACGGTTTGCACAAGTACGCACCAGGAAATGCGTCCGGAGCGTCTGCGCCAGACAGAAGAGCTCATAGATGTCGCTCTCCCGATCACCGATAGGGATACATCGGCTGGGGTCATCTAAGAGACGGGTTGATTGCTGCAAATTCCGGAGCCAACGGGAACTTTCTTTTTCTTCTATCGGCACGCGCGTCGGATTGACGCGCTTCTTAAGCGCATTGCAGCCTTTGAACCGGCGGNNGCGKCCMGAACTGGACAGCCGCCAAGCCCAAGGGCAACCCTTCCAAAGTCACTGCCAAGCTCGAATGCATGAGAACGCCGCATACGGTTTGTCTGTCCGGTTTAATGTGTATGGGTTTTCTACGCGGCACAGCGCCAATGGCGCCGATGAGAGCGGGCTGTTCGCGTTGATAGGAAAATTCCGTTGTATCGTGCAGAACCAGCACCGGCCCCTCCGTGGCGCTCAGGCGAGTGCGGGCGGCTTCGAAATGCCCTCGCAAAATGTCATGCTCGTTGACTCGATCATTGGAAAAAAAGCGATACGCGGCCTTGGTATTGGCCCAGTTCTGGCACGCAAATGGAATACTGCCTCCTATTCCTTGCCACAACTTCTCAAGCAGTATTCTCAATCTCTTCTTGAGCCTAATATCCTGAAACTCGCTCCTGGAAATTTCACGATCTAACCCGTGCTCGTCTTGCGTCATCATATTTCCAGATGACTGACGGCCATTTCGTCGATCCTGTGGCTGTGTGTATTTCATCATTTTGTTACCCTCATCGAATCAGGGAAGATGAATGGCAATTACATGCAAAAATATGGGTAAAAGCAAGCCGGTCAGCAGATCGACTCCCAGTTGACTTTGGCTGCTCTGAAAGCTGCGGTCAATCAACGTCGGCCTGCACCCAACACCTG
>LXRJ01000244.1 GCA_001684025.1 Candidatus Glomeribacter gigasporarum
TTAATAATTCTATCATTTAATAAATAGATACAAAAAATAACAAGTTATACATACAATTGCTCGAGCCCATGTTGTATAGTGCATACCCGTTAATTTAATATGACCAGCTTTGATAATCCAACAAGAACCTTCACAACTAGCGCAAAAATACTTTTCACAAATTTGAGAAATAGTCGATGCCATAATGCGTTGATCATTATCAAGATGAGATTCTTTGGGTTTTTTACTAAATAATCGTGGCTTTTTTTTATTTAAATCATCATCACTATTAGGTTCTTCAGATCTCTAAAATAATAAAATAAATAATAAATTAATAAAGTATTGGCAATTTCTATTTGAACATTAGTGTATTAAACATGAATACACTTGACCCACGTTGATATCAATTCGTTAATATCAATCTAAACAATAAAATAAATTCCTATCTATTAAAATTGTGTGAAAATTTCCCCGTATATATCAACTTTAATATGACCCTTATTAATATAATTATCAACATGAAGATAAAAGTGACCCAAATGGATTGATATTATCACGGGTCAAGTGTATTTTTTATAAAAAATAATACACTATACCGATCTATGTAATCATTTTTTTGCATTGCTTTTTGAGGAATTTCGCATTTGAATATTAATAAACACATCTTTTTTTCTATCTGTAGCCTGATTATAATCTTCGACAAAACTTCCAAAATCACTCTCATTGACAATTTGAGTTTCTGCTTCAGTTTCTTTTGTTATTTTATATGATAATACATAATCATTTTGAGTAATAGTAATATCATTTAGTTGACATTGAATATGCGAAAGAATTTGATTGCCATGATATTAAATTATTGTTATTTAGTGACATATATAATGGTAAGGGTTGAAAATTAGGAAAATTTGAATATGGTATAAAATATGGTTGTGAAGGGATATTAGGTAATAGTTGTGGAGGGATATTTGACATCGTATATAAAGGAATATTTGGTAATATTTGAAAGGGAGTATTAGATAAATATGGAATTGGTAGTTGCAATGATTGTAATGGTATTTGTGACGGCATTTGTGATGGCATTTGTGACGGCATTTGTGACGGCATTTGTAACGGCATTTGTGATTGCATTTGTAATAGTATTTGTGACAGCATATGCGAAAGCACGTGAGAAGGTACTTGAGAAGGTATATGAGAAGGTATATGTGAGGGCATTTGCAAAGGCGTTTGAAAAGTCGATTGTGATATTAGTTGTGATAAAGAATTAGTTGGTAATTGTGAACAGTTAGATAAGGATTGATTCAAATTAGATATTCCTCTTGTTTTAGGTGGTAATGTAAATACTGCATGACTTGGTGGCATGTTAATATCTGCTAATCCATTTAACTATTTAAAATATTTTATAATTTTAATTTAATAATTCTATCATTTAATAAATAGATACAAAAAATAACAAGTTATACATACAATTGCTCGAGCCCATGTTGTATAGTGCATACCCGTTAATTTAATATGACCAGCTTTGATAATCCAACAAGAACCTTCACAACTAGCGCAAAAATACTTTTCACAAATTTGAGAAATAGTCGATGCCATAATGCGTTGATCATTATCAAGATGAGATTCTTTGGGTTTTTTACTAAATAATCGTGGCTTTTTTTTATTTAAATCATYATCAC
>LXRJ01000245.1 GCA_001684025.1 Candidatus Glomeribacter gigasporarum
GTCGATCATCGCCGCCCAGACGCCGCTATGGCGCAGCACGAACTCTTTGTAGAGCACGGCGCTCAAGGCGCAGCCCTCTGAAGATCGGTTTTGCTCAAGATTTCCATGCTGGCGCGCGCCATCGCTCATAACATATCAGCGACGTTAGACTCATCGATGGCCGTTGCCCGAACGGTAAAAGTACGGTCAGAGTGCAGTTCAATATCCAGCCGTGCAGCGCTATGGCGCATCCGGATATCGCTGCTTTGTGACGGCGTTCCGTGTTGCTCCGTCCTGCGAAAGTAGTTCTTGACCAATTCACGTTGCACTTGCCAAGCTAAATCGTCTGTGAACGACTTGACCAGCATCAGGTAGCCGGTTTGGGTCAGGAGAATTACAGAGGCGGGCGTRCTGYYATCTGAACGRGCYAAACCAACTCGACGAATTTCGTCGGGTTGCTCCAACAGRTAAAAATCYTCASTCTGRATGAGYTTGYCGCGGTGTGTTCTGAAATTWCGGCYAGCCGTACCCTCTGGMCGMYGATGYGCCTTATCCATCATCGCKAACGTGATGACGGGYTGRCCTTGATAAAAAATGATGGGWARTTCRACGTTGTGCGGAAGGTGCACAACAGGCTCGGATGCGCCTTTGGCATTGGACATAGTTTTGCTCCTAGTTCTGAGACTTAAGAACCCACTTACTAGGTGGGGCAGGCAGGAGCTAGTAACCGGAACCAGACGGCGGGCGTATTTCCCTTTCGGGTCTTGTATTAGCCGCACTCCCGCCCATTGAGCAAAACCAATAGGCGAAATAAAAGCCGCAAACTGACGGGGCGACTTGGCCGCTGGAACAGGTATTACTAGCACCTGTTGAGCAGTATAGGCACTCCGGCAAACAGAGGCAAGTGCTCGCCAATTGATAACATTGATGTTATAATCTAACTGATGCGTTACACCATTGCCTTCTATAACAAAAGCGTCCAACAAACTATTTTTGCTTGGCCGACCAGCATACGCGCCGACTTCTTGCAAATTGCGCGGCGTATTGAATCCGAAGGCCCCCATCTTGGGTTGCCCCATACCCGTGCGATGGACACGGTTTGTTTGAAATTCGCGCACGCGGGGCGGAAGGCATTGGTCGTGCTCTGTTTTGCACACAAGTAGGGCAGCGAATTGTGATTTTGACAGCCTTTATCAAGAAAACCCAGCAAACTCCGGCAAGCGAACTGGCGCTTGCACGAAAGAGATTGAAGGAAGTGAATCGTGGATAAGCAAGAATTGTTAGATAAGGAAGTTGGCAAATTCGAGCCAGTCTTGTTTGACGTTGAAGGCACGTTAGCCGAATGGTCAAAAGACCCCAAATTTAAGGCGGCATATGAAGCATTGGAAGATGAATATGCGGATTAGATACCTTACTTAAGGCCCGTAAGAAGGCGGGGTTGACACAAGCCGAGCTCGCCCAACGCATGGGAATAAAGCAGTCATCATTAGGACGTATTGAAGCTTCATTAGCCTCGCGCAGGCATTCCCCCTCGCTTGCGACATTGCGCAAATACGCTGAAGCATGCGGAAAAAAATTGGTCATCAAAATAATGTGAGCCATATTCAATGAATGTGTTGAAATGCACCGAAAACTGAGCCTGGAAATGCACTGAAAATTGACCCACCCCC
>LXRJ01000398.1 GCA_001684025.1 Candidatus Glomeribacter gigasporarum
GGAATCCAGCCGGTCAATACGCCCTCCGGCTGGAGCGTCACTTTGACCGCATACGTCTTCGGGTCATAGCTGGTCACAATGCCGTGTCGTGTCGCCGCGCGGCTTTGGGTCGCTTGTTGCGCCACCGATTTGACGGTATTCATAAAATGCTGCATGAACGATCATTCCTCCCGTTCCGCTGCTTTGTTTTTGGCGCGAATTTCCATCTGATACCCGTCTTCAATGCTGAGTGTCCGAGTAATGCTCTCTGGGTAATACGGTTGGTCGAATTTTGTCTTGGCGCCCCGCACTTCGATCGGCGTATTGCAGTCCAGCGTCGAATCCGCTGGCAGACGCGCTTCTAAGCGCATCTCGTGCGCGATGATCTGTTTGTAAATACTCTGCGCGCGCTTCTGCGCGGCATCGGGGGTCAACCCGGCAATCGTGTATTCGTGCACCTGCGCCTTCGCTGCGGATTGTCCAGGTGCAATGGCCTTGGCCGCCTTTGGAAACGATTCGGTAAAGCCTTTTTTGCGCTGGCTGTTCCAACTGTGCACTTTGACCACGACATCGCGGGCAATCGTCAGATKGCGYGTGAAGTTCAGCGCCRTCACRTTCGAKAYMGGATAGCCCCGCTGYGYAYYCGCWSSYYGCCARTCRATCASATAGGGTYKSGCCGGYKYTTTAGRRCGYGGCTCAAAATGCAATTCCTGGCCCTTCACATAAAGCTGAAAGTCCTCCACATTCGCTAAAAAGCTC
>LXRJ01000277.1 GCA_001684025.1 Candidatus Glomeribacter gigasporarum
CCACCCCCTAGCATAGCAACCATAGCAACCATAGCAAGGTCCACCGACCCTCCGCAAGCAACCGGGGCAAGTCTCCAAGACCACGGATAGAAATTAGCGATACCGTATTTAACTATACCTTTTACTATAAGCAAAGTAGCGTTACGTATTAGGTACTGCACATAAGCTAATAAACGTACCCCCAGATTCACACTACTACCAATGTAAATTTGCCCATTTACTATACTCACTAGGGCGTAAACCCCCTCGATTCTCCTTAGAGATAACTTGCTTTTGAGCAAAGGGGCTGTAGTAGACTCGTTTAGCGTATTGGATGATATGTCATTACATGATATACAGGCTACCTGTATCTCTTACTCTTGCTTTTGAACCTAATTACAGAGATAACCTAGATTTATGCCCAAGAGGTAACCACACGAGAGAACAGGCGTATATTCTCTAGGGATGCCCATGTCTAAAGGTTTCCTGCTGATTAGCCGGTAATGATTATATGCCTGTGGTATAGTACCATGGCGTAGCCTAGCTGTCCCAGCATATAGCCCGATTACAAAGGCCGAATACGACTTCGACCAAAGGGCAGTCACTCTCCAAAGAATTCACACCCTGAGACGATGCTCGCCATGCTAGCAAGGAAGCTTAAAGGATAGCATTAAAGGTCTCAACATCTCTTGAGTGGGTAGTGTTTATCTCATAATCCTTTCCTTCTTTGCGGTTAAAGACTCTGGATGGAGGAAAGCTTGAATAGCCTTATCACTTTATTGCCCATTTTTTCCCTCCTCCTATATGGAAACCGTGGCGACCATCGTTCATTGAAAGGAGCAAGCATAAGAGTCTCGCCCTAACCCAATTCTTCGCCTTATACAAGGCGTTCACCTTCTGGGTGAGATTCTTTCTC
>LXRJ01000126.1 GCA_001684025.1 Candidatus Glomeribacter gigasporarum
GGGGAAGAGGCCCCGACTGTGAGGCAGGTCTGAGACAGGGGCGAGTGGCGGCGAAGACAGCACCACTGACCGTACAAGGCTGTCGCGTCGTGCGGCTCCGGAAGGGAAACACGTAAAGGCAAACGTAGCTAAAGGCTAGCTGCGTCTGCTCACCAGAAGAGAAGAAGGGAAGAAGAGAGATGTATAGAGATATTAAGGGGTGGGAATAAGACATGAGCGCCTTTTGTGTCTATGCCGCGGCGATTTGGATTGCACGCGCGCGCGCAGAAAAGAAAACGCCGAGAGCGTATCTCAGCCGAGGCATATGGCATGTGCTGAGCTTGCAGGAATGGAAAGCCAAAGTTGATCAGGAAGCGCAGCGGATCTTCAAGCGGATGAAGCCGGTGCGCGCCAGCCCGTTCTTCGATATACCGCACTCTTGCCTGGAATGGATCGCGCTGGCCGAGAAAAACGGCCCGATTCGAGATGCGCGGGTGATGGCGTGGCAACTGGACAAATACTCCGACGGTACGCCGGTTCGTGACAACAAAGGCCGCCCCAAGATGGCCTGGCTGCCGTATCAACAGGCCATTGCCGCGCCTGAGGCGGCGTAAGAATGAAAGCGATGAATGTTTATATCCCTCAACGTTTAACAGACTGGCTGCTTGAGCGTCGCATTGCCTGGCACAGTAAGCAACTGATGCCTGCACGGACACGCGCACAGAAGATGTTCCACTGGCGCTGCATGGCGGCGGGCATTCATGCGCGCAGTCCGCGCCAAGTTGAGCGGATGGAGGCGGCCAGAGGATTAGGCCCGCCCATAAAAAGGCCGGTTAAAAAGACTCTGAGATGGACTGATTGCCGTGGTGCGCTGAAAAGCACGGTTGTGCGGCCCCTGTTTGAAAAACTTGATTTGAAGGAATTGTGAGATGTCGGTGCGACTTTTATGCGAAGGAATATTGACCAGCGAGCGTGTGGACACGCTCAGCCTGCCCGCCGAAGTGTTTTATCGGCGTTTGATGTCGGTTGTAGATAATTTTGGTCGTTTCTCGGCCCATCCAAAGCTGCTGCGGGCTTCGTGTTATCCGCTGCGTCTGGATACCGTCTCGGACGCTGATGTTCTGCAATGGTTACAAGAGTGCGTCGATGCTGCGCTCATCGTTTTATATACCGTCAACGATAAGCCGTATTTGGAGTTTGTCAATTTTAAGCAGCGCACGCGGGCGAAGTCTGGCAAATGTCCGCCTCCGCCCGAATCGGATTGCGGAAGCTGGACACATGACGCGCCTATGCCGGACACATGTCAGACATATGACGGTCAAACGCGCGCAAATGCTCGCCTAGACGGAGACGGAATAAATACATTGCCGGGCAAGCCCGGTGATGCCGGCCCGCACAAATCTGAAATCAAAACCGTTGAGATTGAAACATCCGAAGCGGAATCGGATGATCATGCCGGTAAATCATTGGAGCGTGCTGGCAAGAAAGCCAGGAAGCCTGAAGCAGAGCTGGATCGAGGGGAAGGCAAAAAGACGGCGGCGGTAAGCGTTGCTGCACATGAGCTGATCCACTACCTCAACGAGAAATCGGGACGTTCGTACCGGCTGGTAGCGGCGAATGTGCGGCTGGTGCAGGCGCGATTGCGGGAAGGCGCAACGGTCGAGCAGGTGAAGGCGGTCATCGATGCGAAGGTGCGGCAGTGGGGACACGACCCGGCGATGACCGAGTATTTGCGACCGGCCACGCTGTTCGGCGCGACGAAGTTCGAGCAGTACCTGGGGCAATTGACGGCAAATGGCACGGCGGCGCACCGCCTGGTGCACGATGCCCGTTGCGTGAACTAGGAGCCGGCATGAACTGGCTCGAAGTCTCGAATCAACTTGCACAAGAGGCTAAAGCGGTCGCTGCGCTGCTGCTTCCCAATGGCAAACGCTGCGGATCGGAATGGATGGTTGGCAGCGTCAGAGGCGAAGCGGGCGCATCGTTGAAAGTGTGCATTGCGGGCCGTAAAGCGGGCGTCTGGCACGATTTCGCGGAAGACATCGGCGGGGATTTGATTGACCTATGGGCGGCGACTAAAGGGCTGACGCTCAAGCAGGCGTTTGAATCCGCGCGTGATTACCTGGGTATCGTCGAGCCGAAGTTTACTGCGCCGATCCGGACATACACCCGTCCGGTCAAACCGCCCGCGGTGCATCCGAGCGGCCGCGTACTCGCGTATTTGACTGAGCAACGCAAGCGCTCGCACGCCACCGTGCAGGCGTTCAAAGTCGCCGCGTCGAAAGAGGACGATGCGATCCTCTTCCCATATCTGCGCGATGGTGAGTTGATCAATGTCAAGCATTTAGCGCTCGAACGCGAAGCGGGCAAGAAAAAGACTTGGCAGGCCAGAGACGCTGAGCCGTGCCTGTTCGGTTGGGATTTGATTCCGGACAATGCCAAAAGTGTGCTGATCGCCGAAGGCGAGATCGACGCGATGAGCCTGTACGAGTACCGCATTCCGGCGCTTTCAGTCAATCAGGGCGCAGGCAATCACCAATGGATCGATGCCGATTTCGACCGCCTGGAGCGTTTTCAGGAGATTTTTCTGTGGTTTGATGCCGATGAGGTGGGCCGCAAGGGTGCGCGTGAAGCCGCGCATCGGCTCGGACTGGAACGTTGCCGGATCGTTGAGTTTCATCTGAAAGACGCGAATGAAGCGTTAATGCAAAGCGTTCCAAAGGAAGACGTGCTCACTGCGTTTGGCGCAGCGCAGCGCATTGAGCATTCGGACTTGAAGACGCCCCGCTGTTATGTCGATCAGGTCATTGAGATGTTTGAGGGCGCGCCGCGCGCTGAAACGGGCGCTTATATGCCTTGGCCCGCTTTGCAGGATCGCGTCCGGTTGCGGCCTACGGAATTCTCCCTTTGGACGGGCTTCAACGGTCACGGCAAAAGTGATCTGCTCGGCCATGTATTGGTCGATTTAGTTCAACAAGGCGAGCGCGTGTGCCTCTTTTCGGGCGAGATTAAACCCAAAATCCTGTTGCATCGTCTAGCGACGCAAGCCTGCGCAACGTCTCGCCCAACGTCCGCATTCGCACGCGCAGCGCTGGATTGGATGGAGGGCGCGATTTGGGTGTATGACCACATCGGCAGCATTCACCGCGACAAGTTGCTCGATACCTTCCGTTATGCGGCCAAGCGCTATCGCGTCACGCACTTCTTAGTCGATTCGCTGCTCAAATGCGGGCTTGCAGAAGATGACTATACCGGCCAAAAGCGTTTTGCCGAGGCGTTGTGCGATTTCAAAAATGAATTCGACGTCCATATGCACTTGGTCGCGCATGCGCGCAAAGGCGAGAACGAAATGAAAGCGCCGGGCAAGATGGACGTGCGCGGCGCAGGCGCATTGACCGATCTCGCCGATAACGTGTTCACCGTCTGGAGAAACAAGCGCAAGGAAGCCGAAGGGATGCCGGCCGGCGAAGGCGAAGAAGACGCCATGCTGTATTGCCATAAGCAGCGCGCCACGGGACATGAAGGCGCATTGCGCCTCTGGTTCGATCCCAACAGTTTGCATTTCAAACAGAGTACGTACTGGCGTCCTAAACCCTATTTCGACTTTTCAATCCTGCGTTCGGCATGAATTCCGCTGTTGAATCGACCCGCATAACCCGCCCGCCGCACGCTGAAGCGTATCTGCCTGGGCGCAACCCGTTCGTGGCGGTCAAATTTCTGCGTCGGAAGCGTCGGCTGGAGCTTCCCGACCGAAGCGGAACCGGGCAATCGATGAGCGCGCTGGAAGCGTTGTTTGCGCTGCATGTGCGCGCCGCACGGTTGCCTGAACCGGAGCGGGAATATCGCTTTGATGTGATGCGTCAGTGGCGCCTTGATTTCGCTTGGCCGACTTTAAAAATCGCTGCCGAATGCGAAGGCGGCCTGTGGACGCACGGGCGGCAT
>LXRJ01000147.1 GCA_001684025.1 Candidatus Glomeribacter gigasporarum
AGCGTGGAAACTTTTGCACGCTGTTTCCTCCCCATATCTGGAAAGTTTTACACGCTGAGTCACAACCACCGGCGGAATCAAGCCTTCAAAGCGGCTGCCGTCCAGCGGAAGCTCTCCCTCCAGAATGGGCGATTCTCGCGTTAGTTCCCTGTTCAGCATCGATGCGACACTGCCAAATAGTTTTTCAGCCTGTGCCAGCGGCATTGTATAGCCGCTGTCATGCATCCCTGCCCCCAAGCGATCAATCCAAACCCGGCCGTCAGGATTCAGCATCAACTCGATAACATCCGGCTCATCCAGAGCCTGCAGGCAAAACGGGCCGAAATCGCGCCGCAACCCTTCCAATTTTCGGTCTTGCGACTGCTGTTGAAGACTTAACGGTTTGGATGCGGCTTGCGCGCTAACAATATCCATATTTTATTGTAAAATAAAATTCTATTATAAAATATTTATTCTTTAACATTTTCTTGAGTTTTCGCCCGTCAGAAATTCAATATACAAATGCGAGCAAAAATTAGTATCGGAATACTTTGGGTAGCGTTGCTTGGTATGAACGCTGCTCACGCGGCGTATTACGTCAACGATGACGCGCCAGTCATCACTGTTGCGAATCCTTTTGAAAAATATAAAGAAAGTGTTTCATATGTCTCATTTTATGGACCCCGCATTTCGAAGGCCGGTCGAACGACGCTCCAAAAAATGGTGAACGACACAATCGCGGCGGACATGATTAATATCAATGCCTATGGCAAGACCCGCACGCAATTCAACAGAGCAAAACAGCGCGTGGCCGCAATCAAATCTTGGATAGTCAAGCAAGGCGTTACAGACGCAAAAATAAAAATCTACGCCGAATTCGTCCGGACAACGACACAAACGACAACACAGTAAAAATCACGCTACACACGCCAGTCGCTGCAATGGTACCAATGCGCCACGCTCATCTCTCAACTGCAGTATCGAATACGACCACTACTCAACTGCCGCCGTCTATTCCCACAGCACATGCAAGCGAACAGCCTGCAACACCGGCCCCGAAGAGTGCTCCGGCAACCGATTTGCCATGTTCATGGACACTTACAGCAAACAAGTCGCTACGTGACAACCTCGACGATTGGGCGAAAATCGCAGGCTATACGAAACCAGAGTGGGCAGCTACAAACCCCTACAAAATTACCTACACGTCCACGTATATCGGCACATTCCTCGACGTGCTCAACCAAATTTCCGCCATCGTACCGACCCTGGATTTTCAAGTTTCGAAAAGCCATTACACTCTTCGCGTTCTTGACGCAGAATGATGATCAGCATGCAATTAATTCAACCTCAATTGAGTGACGCGCTGATCGTTTCTTTCAAGGAGTTATGATCACGAAATGTCCATGCTGTGGAGCAGCTGAACTGATCCACGACACCCACGATATACTTTACATCTACAAGAATGAAACCACCACCATTCCAGCGGTGACGGGCGACTTCTGCTTGGCCTGCGGCGAGGTCATCCTAAACCGCGAGCACGGTGACCGCTACAGCGAGTTGATGGGGCAGTTTCAGCGTCAGATGAACGCAGCCTATGTCGATCCTGATTACATCGCCAAGGTACGTAAGAAGCTCGATCTGGATCAACGCCAGGCTGCCGAAATCTTCGGCGGGGGTCAATGCCTTTTCACGCTACGAGAACGGCAAAACCAAGCCGCCCTTAGCGCTGGTAAAACTGCTCAAGGTGCTTGAGCGTCACCCCGACTTGCTTAATGAGGTTAGGATGGCATAATGCTCGCCGTCCTCGAAACTCACCGGATCACTTTGTTTGGAATGAGAACAGTCCGTGTCACAACAGGTGGGCGGCATGTCCGCTGGCCGTGAGTAGCGCCACCGCCTTTTTATCGAACGATACAAAGATTTCGCCACCGAGCCATTGTCCTTCAAAGGCGATCACGCCATCGGCAAAATCCCCGTCCGCATTGAGCATCGACAAACCCGCTTCGACAGCGGCCGATTGAGCACGACGTTTTGCGTGTTGAGCAGTTTTCGAATGGCAGCAGCAATGTCGGCACGCGATACGTCATAGCGACTGTGTAGAACCCAAACTAATTCGCAAAGTGCGTGTAGGCTCACGGCAACGATCTCGGCCTGTTCCATCATTTCGATAGCGGCTTGGCTTGGCTTGGCGTCATCGCCAATGATGGCACGAAGTAGGATATTAGTATCAACGACGATCTTCATGCCTCGCTTGCGCCTGCTGCTGCACTCGCGTTGGCTATCGCGTCGTTGATTTCCTCAATGGTCAGCACCTTGCCGTTGGTCTTGCCTTTCAGGAAGCCAGCCAGCTCGCGGAACGATCCTTTCTGCTGGGTGGTCTTCAACTCGGCCCGTCCATCGGGCAATAAGTTTAGCTCAATCCTATCGCCTGATTTGATACCAAGGTGTTGCAGCACCTCTTTCCGAAAGGTGACTTGTCCCCGTGAAGTAACTGTCAATGTGGTCATAGCAAGGTCCTTGTACGTGACTCGCACATATAGTAATGCATAATCACATTATTTGCAATTTCAGTCCGCGCTATCCTTTCTCATAGTTCTTCCAAACTTATCCGTATGCTGCGACTCTCACGACCTCAGCTTCTCGAACCGCCCGGTGCGGACCCGCATGCGGGAGTGTGGCATAGGATCGGTCAGGTACTCTGACCGATCCTATGCTGATTTTTCTGATTTTATTATTTTTTATTGCTTATATGACAATACGCAAGGGCTTCTTCAGCCGCTTTCATTCCGTCGAGCCATGTTTTCTGCAGCCATTCTATATAGACGATCATGTCAACAGACCCATCCGGGTTTGTTGCAAATGGCAAGGTCTGAGATTTATTAAACACTTTCACCAATATGCCCGCTGGCACGACTGCGTTTTGCTTGGACGCAGCAGCGTAGAGAGGTACGATATGATCGCCTTCGAGACGGCATAAGTCTTTTGCAAGGACCAGATTGTCATCAAATGCAACATGTCCGCCAAATTTATTCACTACTTGATATGCCGCTGGCTTGGAATGCTTAGTGTTCATTATTACCTCACGAAAGAAGATTTCAATAGACAAGTTGGCCTAACAAGACCAGCACTACTGTGATCGTGATTGCGCCCCCGATGCGCGTAGCGATTTGTGCAAATGGCATCAGTTGCATCCGGTCGGCCGCCGTCAGAATCGCCACATCGCCGATGCCGCCCATGCCACTGTGACAAGCAGTAACAGTTGCGCCCTCAATCGGATACAGGCCACTCCAACGGCTTACAAAAAAACCGAGGATCGTTTGTGGAACGGCCCCTTGAAAGAGCGGACACAGACACACGCTTAAAATAAGCGATAGGCGTATGACTG
>LXRJ01000221.1 GCA_001684025.1 Candidatus Glomeribacter gigasporarum
AGAGAATACACTTGGACATATGCTTACTCAATCCATTGCGAGATGAAAAAGTACGGTTACAAAAAGTACACTTAAAGCTAGACATTTTTAATRAAGTGATATGTAGGAATTTTGATTTTTACAAATATTTTTAAAGGTTTTTARTTTTGTAAAATGCAAAATAAATTTTAATACAACGAAGATAAATGAGATTTTTCATCTTATTTATATTACTTGAAAGTGCTACTAATCTTGCTCTTAAAACTATCAATTTGTTATATTATATTTTTATAATTTTAATTGTTTTTGCAAAATTTTGCATTTTACGAATTTATTATGAAGATAATAAATTTTTTAAAGCTAACATAACAAATTGAGTATTTTAAGAAAACCAAACGCAGATAATGAAATTACTAATTTAACGAAACAAATTAATATTTTTAAGAAAGCTAACCAACTCAACATTTCTAAAAATTTTAAATTAATATTTATTATTTCGCATATATTCGCATATATTTAAAATATTGCAAAATTTTGTATATTAAATAAATATTAACAAAACGAATTAAATGTATAAATTTAATATCATTTTAAATTCTGTAAAAAATTATAAATATGATTTTTATCGATAAATTTTAATTCTAAAAATAAAAATATATTAAATGTTAATTCAATAATGCAAGTTTTTATGAATTTGCATAAATTATATTTTTTTTTTNCAAAATTTAATAATTTTTTTAAAAGTATTCAATCGTTTTTTTAAATATTTATGTATTAATTAAATGTTTATGTAAAAATCTAATATTTGCACAGTATTATTAAAATTAAATTTATTGTATTAAATTTTATTCGTTCTAGATATTTTTTATTCTATATAGATGCATAATTGCAGTAAACTAAATATGATTAGTTTATAATTTTGAAAATTCTTCGATATAAATTTTATGATAATAAATAAAATCACGTGAAATCATGAGTTGATGTGTAAATATGCAATATGCTTAAATAATTAATAAATAGATCAACAACCAACATTGTTTTGACACAAACAGAATTTGACAACTTTAACAACATTACACAAAACGATTTGACAACTTTGAAAATATTCGAATAATTGYGCAAATTGTAAGAGCTAGGAAAACTTATTAAATATACTTTCTTTAAATCTTTTTGCTATAATCTTCATATCATTTTAAGCTTTTTTAAAATTTTTTGTTATCAATATTTATACGTTCAATAGTTTTTAAAATATTCGTTTATTTGTTATTACTAACTTCACTTTTGTTTAGTTTAAAGCTTAATAAATATTTAATCATTTTTTAATTTATATAAACTATTTTAGTTTTTTTTATATTTTTTATAATATAGGCAAGTAATTTTAAATATAATAAATAATTTTAGATATAAATCAAAAATATTTGAAATTATTAAKAATCAAAATAATTAAGAATAAAAATAAACACGTCAACATTACAAATATTATAAGGTAAAGATGTTCGCAAGTATGGTCTCTGGTTCTAAAAAATCTGCAAGAAAAGAAAAAAGTAAGAAGAAGGGAAAAAGAAGCGAAAATGTTGCGGAAAGCTCAGTTAGTAGAGAAAGGGAAGAAGTGGAGCAAGTTGATGACATGGATACAGATWSWKYMWYTYGWTNHYWTSAANNAAATTCGAATACTTCCGAATGTATTTATTTATTTTATAATATACATAAATAACTTATTATAATTTAGTAATTTTAATTAATTTTAATAACATAATACCAGCAAGAACATTATCAAAAATTTTAGAAAATCAAGGTGAGATTCTTCACAAAATTAAGGAACTAACTTCGYATATTGTTCGTATTGAAAATAGGTTAAAAGAAATGGAGGAAAAGTTGGTAGATAAATATGATATTACGCATGAAAAAACCTTTCAAGAAGTAATTTTCAATTTTTATTTTAATTTTTATATATATATATTTATATTCTAATAATTTTTTTAACAGCAAACTGTAAAAGGAGCCGCTAAAGCCTT
>LXRJ01000230.1 GCA_001684025.1 Candidatus Glomeribacter gigasporarum
CACGTGGGTCACTTTTACATGCACATTTCCCTTTTAGTGGCTCATTTTTCGATGCATATCAACAGGTTGCTCATGGCAGAACTCCAGATGTGCGGTTTATTTACCACCATCCCTCTTTCAAAAGGGGTGGCAGACCGAACGGGATTGAAAGACCGGACATCTGGAGCCGGTGAGCCTTGCGGCTCCCCCATCCGGCCCGCCATAGGAGCAACGCCAGACAGTTGACACAAAAAAAGCCGCTTCCAATAAATTGATTGGCGCGGCTCTTCTACGCCAGATGTATTCGAGCTCTCAAACCCGTCTGCTTTTGTACAAGCATTAAGCACAATATACGCCGCCCTTTCGGAGGAAGTCAATAGCTGCCGTGATAGAATTCGGGGTAAGGAGAACTGATCTATGGCACTCGCCGCATTCGATACGCTTGAATTCGTTGACGAACTAGAAAAATCTGGTATTCCTGAGAAGCAGGCCAGAGCAATATCTTCGGCTGTTCGGAAGTCGCACGAGTCCTCGGATGTGGCAACTAAGGCTGATTTGCGAGAGTACGAATCTGCAAATCGGGCAGACTTCCAAAAACTTGAATTGCGACTCGACGCAATGGAGCAACGCTTCGATGCCAAGCACGAATCGCTGCGCAAGGACATCTTCCATGAAATAAGAGAGCTTGAATCGCGCTTAATGGTTAAGCTAGGCGGGCTGATTGTTGCAGGTGTTGTTGTCATAGCTGCCCTTCCCGCGATTTTTAAATATTTGCATGTAGGCTGATTCACGCGGCAACCTCGGCTTTTTCGTTGACTGGATGCGGTTGCGAGAAAAACCATACTTTGTAAGCTCTCAAGGCATCGGCATGTTTGACTCTGGCGTCTGCAGACTTGGTAAGCTGGTCGATGTTCCAATCGAACTCCGAATCACTGAGTGAATTAAGCGGCTTATAGATCGGCTCTTCGCCCCGTTTTCTGGGAATGGGGTATCTGGCCTGTAACGAACCTGAAAAGAGTTCCCCTTGATAGGCGTGGCTTTCGTTGCTGTCCGGATTAAAATTGTCGGCCAGACATTTCCTTGCCATCTGTTTAAAGTGTTCGATACAGGCATATTGAACATGCATGTCATCAGAAGGCTTTCTGTATTGCTGATACACTTTCTGAGCAATCCAAGACGGCGATAGCTCACGCACGCCACGCGCATCCGCTTGTTCAATCGCAACACTTATTTTTTGCTGGATGTCGTCGTGCAAACTCATGAGATAACCTTCTTATACATGTTGTAGAAATCAGCTAATAACGGAACCAGGCGGCGCATGTCTTTTTGCCAGACAGGAAGCAGCGCATGGAATAAATCCGAGGGCGACCTGTCTGAAAGGCCCCTCCGCTCAAATTCCAGCGCCCGCCCCCAAATCCACAGAGCCGCTTCGTTTGAGGCTGCGGCGGGTTGTAAGCCTCCTGAATCAGCCTGGCTGTCGTCGGCTTTTTAGAGGGATCGCGTATCGTCGCCTCAAAGTCTTTTTCAGGAATGGCCGCTAGCTTTTGGTAACGATTTGCTGTCTGGCGGGATATGCCAGTTTCTTCAAGGGCAGCCGCGTAGGGAGAGATGCATGTCGCATCGTTGGACATGCATCTTGTGTTGCTGCCGCGCCCCAAGACGGCATGCGTTCGTTCTGCCCGTTCAACGTGTGGCATCCTTTCAAGCTCTGCAAATAGCTCTCCGGTTCTCCGTTCTGCCCTTAGCCTAATCTCCCTTGCCTTGTCCTCGGCTTCTGTATTTCGGGCCTGCTGCGCATAGACTTCCAGCGCGCGGGCTTTATCTCGCAGCTCTTTAACCTCATCGATGCGGTGACATTCAGCAATGGCCCTGCACATGGCTTCGTAGCGG
>LXRJ01000045.1 GCA_001684025.1 Candidatus Glomeribacter gigasporarum
CTGGCGGCGCCATGATCTGCAGAGTGTCGAGAGGCGCTTAAAAGATTCTATGGTCCATGTCAACACCAAAAGTCCCTGTATTTTCATATCGTGAATGGATATCCCTATGAACGCGCTTTGGGGTCTAAAAGCTAAGAGTTGGTTTATGCCAACCCCATTGCGAGCCGCTCCGGATTGAACTGCGTCTTATGGGTATAGATCGACCCAGCGGTGCGCGCGATAAGGCGGGCCAAAATAACCAAGACTTCAATACGTGATAAGCTTTTGGCACGCTGASGTTCGTAGGACGGACGCCTTCCAGGCTTTTGTTCTGGCAGCTGCCATCGCGGCCAGATAGGGCAGCCGGCGCAGCTCGCTCGGTTCCCGCTTGGACAGAGGCCGCCGTCCACGGCACTGGCCTGAATCCTTGGGGCGGGGATCTAAGCCTGTGCAAGCGGCAAAGGCATCGGCGCTTTTGAGAGGCGCCCGCTCCAGCGGGTTGAGCACGCTGCTGCCGACCACAGCGCCTCCCCCTGTGATCGTGCACAGACGCGCATGGTTTTGCTGACGCTCAGCGTTGGCTTGAGTAAGCAGCTTGACTTTCTCATCAATACGTGCTAGTAGCTCGTCCAGACTCTTCTTCAGAGTTTTGAGCTCATCGGAAAATTCGTTTAACTCCTTCAAGGACTGGATCAGAGAAGCCCGTGTGCGGCTGATTTTGGCGCGCCGCTTGAGCAGCGGGTCAATCTGGCGTTGCTCCGCCGTGGGCGGGATCCAGGGGAGCCGTTGCTCGTACTCGCGAGACAGCAGACGGGCGATCAACTGCGCATCCACCCGATCCGTCTTGCCACGCTGTCCCATCGCCCTGGCATAGTGACGCGTGTCTTTAGGATTGAGCACATAGACGGCAAAGCCCCGCTGGTGAGCCAGCTCGGCCAGCAGTCCGTGGTAGCCGCCGGCCGCTTCTGCAGCAATCCGGCTGCCCGCAGGCAGGCCTTTGAGAAACACAGTCAACGCGCTGCGCTGATTGCGGATCTTACGCACGCTGAATGTGCCTTCCGCACAGGAGACAGCAATCTCTTGCTTAGCAACCTCCACTCCGATGTGCAGGGAGGTAGAAGACATTTGCATGACGGGCCTCTTAAACTATCATTAAAAATGCTGGGGTGAAACACACCTGCGTAAGCTTGCAGTCAAATCGGCGGTCAAAAGCCGCTAGATAGCTTGTATGTTGAGTGYACCTCCGACAAGCTGATCCCTTGAGGAGGGGCAGGGAGGAATCGATAGATTCCAAGGTATTSAGTACCGGCGATGAGACAAGATTCTCCCTGYTTTTTCACGTTARCCAGCTCCGGACAGATGGGAGAGGATCAAGCCTCGAATCCAAACGGCAAGGTAGGAGCGCCGCTAACCTACTCATCATATTGTGGAGGATCATGTCCATGGCAACTTATGTAGGGGTTGATGTCAGCAAGCACACATTAGATMTCTRCATGGGCGATGCTTGTTTCCAAACGGCGAAYACAGCTAAAGGATTACGAGTRYTCATCAAGRYAGTGAAAAAATTTATCGGCGMGGGAAATGAACTGGGCGCTGTSGTCTGCGAAGCCAGCGGSGGCTATGARAAAGATTTRATTCTGGYTATGCGCAARGAAAATCTTCCYGTKCATCKTGCGCATGCSAATAAAGTCAGGGCCTTTGCSAAATGCAAAGGCTRCTTGGCRAAGACGGACAARATCGATGCCAAAMTGATTMAAGAATACRSWGMAGCGATGAAAGTYCARGGGRRCGRGCATCTYCTRTCGRMAGARCAGGAGSRATTRGGRAGACTGATCAARCGWCGYGAWCARYTSKSCAAGGAYYTWCASAGAGATAAAAATCACCTGGAGCATTGTACGGACGCCACGATCAAGCGTTCGCTCAAGGCCCATATCCGTTGGCTAAACAAGGAGATTGGCACCCTTGAGAAAGCCATCGAAAAGCAACCCAGAACTAAGGAGGCGCAGGAAACACATGCCTTGTTAACCTCTGTCCCCGGTGTGGGAAATCTGACTGCCTGGCACTTGGAAGCATTTTTGCCGGAACTGGGTCGATGTCCTCACAAGCCGCTGGCTGCCTTGGTAGGGGTTGCGCCCTTTAATCACGATAGCGGAAAACACAAAGGCAAGCGTTTCATTGAAGGGGGCCGAGCGCTTGTACGGCGGGCGCTCTACATGGCAGCTTTATCAGCCACTCGTTGCAACAAGGATATGCAAGCGTTCTATGAGCGTTTAAGGGCGGCTGGCAAACCTGTGAAAGTCGCTTTGATCGCCGTGCTGCGTAAATTGCTGGCTGTCCTCAATAGCGTTGTTCAGCGTCGATCCCCTTGGCAGGAACATCTGGCTCAAACTACTTGACTGGCAACACAGATGCTCATCGACGTTTAGGGGTGTGTAGTGGGGGAATTCTCTATCAGTCTGTCCCTCGAAAGAGGGCAGATGTACGCTAACGTCCCTCCACCCCGGCGCTTCTACTGTCGCAGAAGCAAGCTGTTCACACCAACAAAACCATACAAGTACGCTAAGCCTATGAAAAAGGTTTCAGGGCATGGGTTTTACTCGAAGAGCGTGGCAACCTTCGCCAGTACTTCATCCATAATCGGTGCCGGTAAGGTATCCACTTTACGCGCGTTGCGGACAGCCAGATCGAGCACGCGGGGCTGATCACAGCGAACGACGCCCGTGGTCTTGATATCTGTTACGTGGACAGCGAATCCAATACGACGCGCAAAATCGCCACCGTTTGTGATTGGGCAAATCACAGGTAATCGGGTAGCGATATTGAACTCAGTTGGAGACACGACTAGAACAGGTCGGCTGCCGCGCTGCTCATGCCCTTCAGTTGGATCAAGGGATACCAAGTAGATGTCACCTCGCTTCATATCAGTTCTCCGCCTACGGCCGGTACATCGACCCATTCTCGTTCTTCAGCGGGTTGTGGTTGTGCATAGTCTGAAGCAGCCAATAGTTCCGCGAGCGTGTAACGTGGCCGTGGCTTTGGATTGACGACGAGACAGCCATGATCGACGGCCAGTCCGACTATTGCACCGGCCTGCAAATGTAATTGGTCAAGAAATGCGGGCGGGACAGCTAGCATAATTGAGCCTCCGACTTTGCGCAGATTGGTTGTATGCATGATAAGCTCCTATCTAATAAAGTTATATATAAGTATAACTTTACCTGATCTAGGCAACAAGTTTCAACCGTTGGTGTGACCTTCAGAGATAAATGGCATCAAATCTTCAGCGTTAAGTGGCGCCAATGACGAGGGTGCTCCGTGCGGCTTCGACAACATCACTGGTAATGACTGTCAGGTCGTTGATACGCAAGATTCGGCCAACCTGGACAAATAAACGATGCAAGAGGCGGAAATTTCCCCCTGTGATTCGGGCAATGGCAGTCGTAGCTTGGGCATCTGTGAAGTCAGCGTTATCCAGGAAAAATCCGAATCGACGCCAATGCTTTGTGAGCACGAAAGAAAGCTCTTCTCCTCGCAGGGCTTCATAATGATGAGCAAAACCGACACGGCTGTAGAGTTGTGCATATCTGGACAGGCGCTTTTCAATTCCAGGCATGCCAATGAGGATTACACCCATGCCTGTACGGTCGAACAGGTCACGCACATATTCCAATGTGATAGCACTCAAGCGCTCAGCTTCGTCAAAAATGACCATCTCAGCGAGATTGGGGTGTGGGCCTGTTACCAATAGCTGATCTGCCTTGTTACGCTCGATGTGTTGCTCAATGCAGCAGTTGGCTCGGTCAATCAGAAGCATCAGTTCTTCTTTCAGATGTCGCCAAGTTTCACCGACGGTCGGGGTGTAAAATATCGTCCGCGGGCCGGCGATTGTGGCATAGACCTTTGCATCCGAGGGGTCACGCGGTCCCCAGGTTTGTATAAAGGGTTCAACCGTATCCCAATGGGCATAACGCCGGGCCGAGAGCGTTTTTCCGACACCTGCCGCGCCATAACACACGCCGATATAACGGTGTTTGCGAACAGCGTGTGCAAACTCGCTAAAGCGACGATGCTCTTTGGTCGCAATGAAGTCACCCGATCGATGACCCACGGTTTGGGCGGTCATGCTTTGTCTTCAAAGTAGGTATGCAACCTCGAGGTGTGCCGTTTTGGGGATGGCGCAGGCGGGTCTGGATGCTGCACCTGCTGCGGTAAAAAATCCGTCACCTTTGCAATCCGCTCCCTGATTTGGCCGCGCAGTGCTCGGCGGTGTGCGCTGCGCGCGGCTTCAATATCCTTGAAGGTCAGGGTTTGCCCGGCATGTTCCGGACTGATGGCCTGGCAAAGGAAACTGTTGCGGTGGAATACACGAATTTCACAGATATCGCGTGGGTCATAGCGGATGGTGACGGATTCACCCACATACGAGGCCATCGTAGGTGACAGATACCGTATGCCTTGAAAGCGGATACCGTCTCGGCGGATAGTCCGCGCCTTGGCAACCATGATCAGCAACAAATCCAATACCTCAAGACTCTCAGGCATTCGAGGGAGCCACCCTGAAGCAAGCCATGCAGTGCGTGGTGCTATCCCAATTTCGCTGTGCTCGCGGGTGTGGTACGTGTCAACAATGTGGCTGTGGACGGCCGCATCCAGTTCAGGCAAAGACAGCCGTGGCGGTGTGGCAGGCTTGCCGTTGACAAGATGCCCTGGCAATTCTGGGAGTAGCTCGGTGTTCAGCATGCCAAATAAACGCTCTACCTTCCCTCTGCCT
The DNA here is from genome assembly GCA_001684025.1 of Candidatus Glomeribacter gigasporarum. GTDB lineage: Bacteria > Pseudomonadota > Gammaproteobacteria > Burkholderiales > Burkholderiaceae > Glomeribacter > Glomeribacter gigasporarum_A. The sequence continues at coordinate 4,751 of LXRJ01000045.1, forward strand.
TGAGGCCGGCCTACACTCGAATACATCAACTCAATGCGCAAATCTGCGGCGACTTGCTCCAAATGCTGGCTGGTGAAATCACTGCCATGATCGACATACAGCTTGTCGGGGATGCCGCAGACAGGCCAATGGGGATGGGACTTGCGCCAGATGGCCTGACGCAGCGCCAGTGAGGTTTGCAAGGCGCAAGGTGAACCCAGAAATACCGTGTACCCAGCAACGGCCCGTGAATAATCGTCGATCACCACCGTCAGCCACGGCCGTACATAAGCGCCGTTGGCATCGAGAATATGGATATCCAGCAGGGTATGGTCTGCTTGCCAGATCGCGTTGGGCGCATCAGCACGCCGCCGGTAGATCAGCTCAAAGCGGTCTCGAAATTTCCCTGTGCCTTCCTGGGCCATCGTCAGCAGCGCAGGATTCAAAGCGTGCACGATGGCGTAGACGCTGCTGTAAGAAGGCGGCATCCAGTTTCGCTCCTTTGCCGTCGCAGCAATCCGCCGATAAAGGGTCGCAATCGACGGGGGCGGCTTGTGCAGGGCCATCCCTTCAATCCGTGCCACCATTTCGGGCGTCAGCTTGTGCTGTCCTGCATCATTGCGGATAGTTCGCTCTAAACCCGAAAGCCCAGAGCGCTTGTATTGAGCAAGCCAACGCCTGGCGGTTCTGAGCGCAACGCCGGCGCAGCGCGACGCTTGCGACAGCGGCACACCGTCGTACAAGTGGGGTTTTAGCACCTCAAACTTTGCCATCGCTTGTGAGCGCTGGGCTTCGCTCACTGGCGTCTCAAGAGCGTTGGCTTGTTCGGGCCGCTTCATGGCCGTATCCCATTGATGGGTTGGCGACATACATCGCCCATATCCGCTTCACCTGACTTTTGCTGCACCCCGCTAGCTCAGCGGTGCGCCGAATGGTGTGGCGAGCGCCGCGCAAGGCAATGATGCTCTGTTGTGTTGTTACGTCGGGTTTACGGCCTGCATACTTACCCGCTGTCCTCGCCAGTTCGATGCCTTGGCGCTGGCGCGCCCGACGCGTTTCATAGTCGTCACGCGCCATTTGCAAAGCGAGCTTGAGCAGCATGTCCTGGGTGGATTCCAGGACGATTTTGGCGATGCCCTCCGCCGCTTGCGCCAACTCCGATAAATCAACCAGCCCAGGGATGGCCAAGCGTGCGCCCTTGGCGCGAATCGCGGCGATCAGTTTTTCTGCTTCAGGCAACGGTAAGCGGCTCAAGCGGTCAATCTTTTCGGCCACCACCACCTCACCAGATTGCAAGTCCGCGATCATGCGCAATAGTTCAGGACGATCCGCCCGTGCGCCGGAGGCCTTCTCCCGATAGACCCCCGCAATGTAATACCCCGCTTGGCGAGTACTGACTTCTACTTCAGCCTGACGGGTGAGATCTTGTTCCTCGGTACTGACACGCAGGTAGATGCGGGCAACGTGCATAGGCAGCGTTTCTAATGAAGTATGCGTTTTAAAAGGTTTATTAGGGTACACCCCATTGGGCTAGCCGTCATCATATTAGCCAAAAATAGAAATAGCAATCTTATTTGACTATAGCCATTTTGACCACTTAAATTGGCTATTTAGGTCATTTTCTATGGGAGATATCCTATGCGGGAAGTCTCCACGGAACAATAAAGCTATTGAAGAGCGATGTGTCGGCCCAGGAAGTTGCCCGAAATCTGGGCGTCTCTATTCCAATTCTCTATCGTTGGGTACCCGCTTCTACGCTACTTGAGGTAAACCCAACACTCGTGGCACCAGCCGCCACTTGAAGCTATGCGGCTACTCCTTGAGGGCAAAATTTATCGCTTCTGATATCGCCACCTATCCACGACGGCTTTGAGTGCCTCATCCAACATGGTTTGGTTCTGCCAAGCCGTGTCAAAATTAATGTCATGTGATTTTGGTAGCTGATTTTCTGTGAGATTTCGGATCATGATTCGAGAGGGCAGCATTGCCGCTTGACCCACAAAAATGGCCTCTCGTCGCCGCAAGCCGGAAAGCATCTTGGTCAACCCCGCCATCGAATCAGGAAGTACTCCACGAACATGGGTTCTATCGGATTCATTCGTAATGCGGAGCACGATCCACGAGTTACACTGCGACAGCACAGTTGACTCTACTTCACTTGGCCGCTGCGATATTAGAAACAGGCCGATGCCATATTTGCGCCCTTCTTTAGCAATCCGCCTGATAGCGCTTTGAGCTGCTGCATATTGCGCCTCGCCACTGTTCGGAACGTAACGGTGGGCTTCTTCGCACACGAGCACAACCGGGCTGGCTTCCCGCTCACTAGGCGTCTGCCAGACTTTTATCGAGAACAAGGTCCTTGCAATGGCCGCGCTTGCCGTACCCGCTACTTCATTGGGCACTCCAGAGAGATCGACAATCTTCACTGGGTCATCCCCGCCAAGGATCTGGGCAAGAACCGACGACATCGGATCGCTTTTCTCGTCCCAAGGCTTCATCATAAACGTGAGACGTCCATCTTTCATCAAGGAGTCGAGCTTTCGAAGGACCTTGTTGTAGTCCTCATGGTCTTTTTTGGTCTTTCCGCTAGGCCTCTGCGCGTTGATTGCGCCAACGAGACCAGTCCCGTACTGCGCGTCGTTCAGTTTACCGAACTCATCCAATCCAGCTGGGTCACCAAGAACATAGGGAATGGGGGCATCAACCGTAAGCTTGCTTGACTCAAGCCCCAGCAGATCAGCGGCTTTAGAGCGTGCCGCGAGCAGGGCGTTCTTTACGATGTTTGCCTGTGATGTCGCAGCATATTCGGTTTTTCCGATTAAAAGACCGATTGTTTCGTCAAGATCTAGGAGCCAATAGGGCAGAGACAATGTGTCTTCGTCTGTTGAAAGTCGCTTGTGCTCTGGGAAGGCGCTTCCGTATTCATTGTGCGGGTCGAGAATGATAATTTGCGGTTTCCAGTACTTGTATTTGGCCTCTTGGTCTCGTTCAAGAATGCTGTGAATAATCGCAGCCACTGCGCCAGATTTGCCTGCGCCTGTTGAGCCGAGAATGGCAGTATGCTTGCCAAGCAGTTCATTCAAATTCGCATAACAGGGAGCCGAGCCAGACCCCACATGCTCTCCGAGTGGTATGACGGGGCCTTTGGAGTGGCCGTAAATAAACCGCAGCTCTGATTTTGGGGTAAGATAAACTGTTTGTTGAGGTAAAGGGTAGGTTGCCACACCGCGCTCGAACTTTAGCTTCGGGCTGTTTCCATCATGCGTCCATTCACCTTCCCCAAAAAGATCAGCTTCAACCACACGCTCATCTGGAGAGGCATGAAGTATCAGACCGCGTTCGGCTTCATACTCCACCTTCATTCGAAGCCTTCCCACAAGCGCATAGATCAGTCGGCGCCCGAAATGGATGCGAACAATCGATCCAAATTGGCCGATTGGATAGATCTCTCCAGCATAGACTCGTGAAAGTTCCGTCAAGTCAGGATCCAATTCGGCGATAATGCGCGCGCCGTCTACCTCGATGATCTTTCCGATTGCCAAGTTCTGAATTGGCTCACCAGAATTTCGGCTTTCAGTGCTCACCGTTCACCTCCGAGTAAACGCGTGATGTTCTCGAACTTCCACCAGAGCAAATCTGTCGTCGCCGACTCTGATATTTCGCTATGAAAATAGCCACGGTTTGCATAGATCAACACCTGAGTTTGCATTATCTTGTCTTCATTCCAAATTTTCAGTTGCCCTGTCGGCTCATTCTCATTCGTGAATGCCACAATGTGTAGTTTGCCGGAAGACTCACGAAGCGCTTTATCAATCTCTATATTGATGTGTGAGTCGCTGAAGCTGTATCCACATATGACCAGCACACGCTGTGAGTCTCGTATCGGTCTCATAGCTTGCCGAGCCAAGTCTGACAGCTGCGCGTATGGGTCAAACTGAGTTTCACGATACTTCGTCGAAGCAGGCCAAATGAAAACCTTGCAACCATCCGTGCCTTCGATCTGAACATTCGACCCTATTCTACGAGGCAAAGGGTCGTCTGGAAGCTCGCACCAGTTAATAGATCCGTGAAGCTTAAGGACACGGGCCGCCAACCCGTTACGCTCGAAAGTTTGGGTATTCCACCAGCCCGTCGCCCCTCCGTCGATCCCATCTGAATACGGCACTCGTTCTAGCGCCAACGCATCCTCAATCGCAGTGTCGTAGTTGAGTACAAGATAATCCACCGGCTCAGATGCTTCCTTGCCGTCACGCACGGGATGATGTATTGCCTTTACAAAGGCGCGATGGGTCTCAATCGAGACCGGTTTCTCAATACTTTTAGCGAGAGCCAGCTTGATTTGATTGGCGGCGCTTCGCAATTGTTCGGCGGTGTAGTTGTTTTTCCCTAATGTAATTGTGTTTTGCGTCGCAACCCGCGTGACCCTGCGTTCCGCAATAGCAAGTAGATCAATCAGTTCGCTTAGGTAGTCCTCTATGTGAGCGTTCGTGGAACCGGCAAACAAACCCTTGACCTCAGTCAGGATTGCTTTGCTGGCGCTATCGAGTTCGTTGCCATTAAGAACTTTATCCGTTAATTCAGCAGTCAGCGGAAGTCCTGCGGACTTGCTGCAACCAGCGCCAATCAAGAAGACCGGCTTACTCTGACGGAGAAGATCTTCTAATTTTGTGACCGCCTCGGCGAACGGCTTCTCGCGAAGCACTGATAAATCGTCGAGGGTTGCCATGCGAATGCCTCCAAAATGAGGTGCGTTTGGTCTTTTCAGTTGCAGCTTACCGGGGAAGACTGCTGGCACGATCCCTAAACATGCAGAAAATTATATATCTTGGATGCAAGCCTGCATTACTCTGTGCGGCTCTTTTGATTCCCCTCGATGTGAGGCTGGCTATCAAGAAGGGGTCCATACAGCCCTCCCAGTCGGGGCAGCCAAATTATGTCTAAGTGTATAGAAAAACACCAGTAAAGAACACTTCAGGCCATCACAGCCTATTTCACGGGCTTAGCGCGATTTATCGCCCCTTTCATGACGCGGTTCCAAGTAGAGAGGTGGGGTGCCACTTAGCACTGAAGATTTGGTGCCATTTATCTCTGAAGGTCACAGGTTTTCAGGGCCAGGCTGGACGTCCGTCTAGAGTATACTTCAAGTTGACATATTAGATGGACAGGAAATTTTTTATGGCATATCCTTTATGCGAGGCAGAATTTTTTATAGTGTAAATTTTCTTTATATATGGTCTCTATAGAAAGACAAGCATAAAAGATAATTTATCCATTTCTTGTGTTTATAGCCTATTCCAAATATAATGGATGATATAAATTTTTATCCAATTCAGAATGTCATGGACACACACAGCATACAGGTTACACAAGGTGGGCGTCTGGTGTTGCCCAAGCCTATCCGAAAAACCTTGAACATACGGGATGGCGATACCCTAAATGCCCAAGTCGTGGAGGGTGAAATTCGCCTGCAATCACAACAGGAGGCGCTACGCCGTATTCAGGCACTCGTTCGCCAACACGTTCCAGTCGGCGTTTCTCTCGTTGACGAATTACTGGCCGAGCGACGGGCGGCCGCAGCTCAGGAAGCCCATGAAACCCCCTGAACCTTCAGGCTACGTACTGGATGCCTCAGCGGTGCTGGCTTTGTTCAATGCTGAGCCGGGCGCAGACAGGGTAGAAGCGGCCCTCGAACAGGAGGGAACCTGTATCAGTACCGTTCAGATCGCAGAAATCACTGCCAAACTCGCTCAGCGCGGACTTTCTGCGACCGATATCCATCAGATATTCACGCATTTCAGTGTACAACGCATCGCGTTGGAGGAAGCTGTCGCATTGGCTTCGGGTCTGTTTTATCCCAAGGTGGTTTCCCAAGGCTTGTCGCTGGGAGACAGGATTTGTTTGGCTTTGGGGTGTGCATTGAAACTGCCGGTACTAACAGCAGACAGCATGTGGCGGAATCTAGATTTGCCTGTTGAGGTCTGTTTGATTCGGTACTGAATTGCACGCATGCTGGCCTAAAAGCGGATTGTCCTTAGGAGATCGTATTTGTCTGGCAACGGGTATTGTACGGGGCTGGTCTATTCTGACGGCGGATGCGGCTTGGTTGCGATTTGAGACGGTCGCGGAAGTTGAACTGATTCGATAGGCTGTGGAAATCTCTGTACACGACAGTATTTATGTGCATATGAATACTGTCGTGTACAGAGGTCTTTCATAAACTTCTGCGAATCGCATTTGTCTCACCTCGTGTAGCGTTATTGTTCTTGTCATGGGGCACCTCTGAAAACTCAGGGGCGCTACTTAAACCGGACAATTAACGTGCTACCTAAGGCGGACATTTAGTGTGCTACCGACACAAATGTATTAACCAATTTGCCAAAATATACCTATTAGGTTAATATCTATAGATGGAGAAGCGGACCCCGCACTACAAGCTGTCTGTCATCAAGTCATTGGTCGAGGCGGGCAAAGTGCGCACGACTGCTCATGCAACGGCAGGCGCGCGGCGAATGGGGATCGCTCCAGCGGCAATGCTTGATGTGGTTTTAGCGCTCACACCGGCGGACTTTTACAAAAGCATGACGACGTATGCAGATCACACCATTTGGCAAGATGTGTACCGACCCAGTACCCCAGCGGGTGATGTGTATTTGAAGCTGACCGTGACTCATGATGTGCTGATAGTGTCTTTTAAGGAGTTATGACGATGAAATGCCCTGTGTGTGGCGCGGCTGAACTGATTCATGACACCCGCGATCTACCCTATACCTATAAGGGCGAAACCACGCTGATTCCAGCGGTGAGGGGCGATTTCTGCCCGTCGTGCGCAGAAGTTGTCCTGGACATACCCGACGCGGAGCGCTACAGCGCGGCTATTGATGTGTTTCACAAACAGGTGAACGCTGCCATTGTCGATCCAGATTTCATCGTCCGCGTGCGTAAGAAGCTTGCGCTCGACCAGCGTGAAGCCGCCGAAATCTTTGGCGGGGGCGTGAATGCCTTCTCACGCTACGAGCACGGCAAGATCAAGCCGCCTTTGGCTTTGGTAAAGCTGCTGAAGGTGCTGGACCGTCATCCTGATCTGCTGAGCGAAATCAGAACAGCATAATGTAAAAGGTTGAGCTGGCTAATCGAAGCGTGCCCGTTGCGTGGACTCGTTGTGAAAGCCCTCTCAGGCGAGGGGCCCACAATAGGCGTTTGAAGGGTGTTCAGATGCCAAGCTCGATAACGCTGCGGCTGTCATGGGCGAAAATAACAGACCCTCTGGCCCAGTACCGGCTTCCTTTTGGATTCTCTGGGCGGCCAACACGCAATAAGGATAGTGATTGTCGATTAAAAGGCAGCGCCGCTTAAGCTGCAACGCCGCGATGCCGGTGGTGCCGCTGCCAGCGAAGGGATCGACCACTAAATCCCCCGGTTTCGTCAGCAGTTGGATGAAAAAGCGGGGCAGAGCAATTGGATAGACCGCTGGATGGCCTTTATTGCGCGCCTCTGGACTGAAGTGCAGCACATTATCCGGCAGCACATGGGTTTTCCCGATCCAGGCGCGCATCGCGCGGCGAAAGCCGCTGCCGGTCGCGGAAAGGCGTGGCGCGTACTCATTCAGCCGTATCCTTTGTATTCTGCGCTGAGACGAGGCGGCCATCGGCACTTTCACCGCCTCGTGGTTGACATAGGGCCTTTTGGTTTTGGCTAAATGGAACAGATACTCCCAGCCATCGCGTAGCCGCGTCGGCCAAAAGCCCGGCATGCTGGTCTTTTTATGCCAAATGTAGTCATCGATGCAGTGCCAGCCGAGTTGCGTGAGTCGCTCGATGGTATGCCAGACGTAGCGATGCCGCACGCCCTCGACAATCGTAAGCGTCCGGTCAAAAGCCTTGTATAAAAGCAGGCTTTAGATCATCAGAATAGGTGTGCACTAAGAAATTGAAGTGGACCCTAAAGATGGAGTCATGTGTAGAGGTCAGAGCCCGCCGCCGTCAATTTACCGTTGAATTTAAAAGACAAATTGTTGAAGCGGCCTTAAGCCCTCGGGCCTCTGCAGCCAAGGTGGCTTGCGATCACCCACTGAATGCGGATTTGGTGTTCAAATGGTGGCGTCAATACAAACGAGGCCGATTGGGGTCTGTACCTGGAGACGAGGGATCGCTGTTACCAGTTGATCTGGTGGCAGAAGCGCCGTGTGAATCTGACCGTTGTGAAGCCGTCCCTGGGAAGATTGAACTTCGGATAGGCGGAACGCATCTTCGTATTTCCGGCTGCGTTG
>LXRJ01000231.1 GCA_001684025.1 Candidatus Glomeribacter gigasporarum
AGCTTGCTGGTTTTGCTAATTTGTCTTTTTCTTACTAAATTTACTGGTTTGTYTCTTGTTRGTTTCAYTAGTCTGGCTCTTTCTTGTTAGTTTTATTAGTCTGTCTCTTGTTAGTTTTGCTAATAACAAGTATTTTTTTTTTATATTATATAATTGACTAACTAATATTTTTTTTTAGTTTCACTGATTTTTTTGTTTCTTGCTAACTTCTCTAGTCTGTTTGTCTCTTGTTGATTTTGCTGATCTGTTTATTTCTTGTTAGTTTTTTTAATCTATCTCTTTCTTGCTAATTTTGCTAGTCTGTCTCTTGTTGGTTTTGCTAGTCTGGCTCTCTTTTGTTGGTTTYAYTAGTCYGKCTCTTGTTAGTTTCGCTGCTAATAAGTTTTTTTTTATATTATATAATTGACTAACTAATATTTTTTTCTTTTTTGTTTTACTGATTTGTTTGTCTTTTGCTAGCTTTGCTGATCTGTTTATCTCTTGTTAGTTTCGCTAGTCTGTCTATTTCTTGTTAGTTTTTCTAGTCTATCTCTTTTTTACTAGTTTTGTTAGCCTTTTCTTGTTGGTCTTGCTGGTTTAGTTCTCTCTTGTTGGTTTCATTGATCTATCTCTTATTAGTTTTGCTAGTGATAAATATTTTTTTTTATATAACTAACTAATTTTTTTTCTTTCTGATTTCATTGGTTTGTTTGTTTCTTGTTGGTTTTGCTGTCTGTATATCTCTTGTTAGTTTCACTGATCTGTCTGTCTCTTGTTGGTTTCTCTGATTTGTTTTTTCTTGCTGAATTTACTGGTTTGTCTTTTGTTAGTTTTGCTAATCTGGCTCTCTCTTGTTGGTTTCATTAATCTGTCTTTGTTAGTTTTGCTAGTGATAAGTATTTTTTTTATATTATATAATTAACTAAGCAATGTTTTTTTTCTTTTTAGCTTTGCTGCTTTGTTTGTTTTTTGCTAGTTTTGCTAGTCTGTTTGTCTCTTGTTTATTTCACTGATTTGCCTGTTTCTTGTTAGTTTCTTTAATTTGTCTTTTTCTTACTAGTTTTGCTAATCTTTTCTTGTTAATCTTGCTGGTCTAACTTTTTTTTTAGTTTTATTGATCTGTCTCTTATTAGTTTCACTAGCAATAAGTATTTTTTTTTTAATGATATAATTAACTAACTAACTTTTTTTTCTTTCTAGTTTCGCTAGTTTGTTTATTTCTTATTAGTTTTGTTAGTCTGTCTATTTCTTGTTGATTTCTCTAATCTGTCTCTTTTTGCTGATTTCGCTAGTCTTTCTCTTGTTAGTTTCACTGTTCTGATTTATTCTTGTTGATTTCATTAGTTTGTCTTTTATTAATTTTGCTACTAATAAGTATTTTTTATATTATATAATTAACTAATCAATATTTTTTCTTCTTAGTTTTGCTAGTTTGTTTGTCTCTTGCTAGTTTTACTGATCTGTTTGTCTTTTGTTAATTTTACTAATCTGCTTGTTTTTGTTAATTTTTCTAATCTGTCTCTTTATTACTAGTTTTGCTAGTCTTCTTTTGTTAGTTTCACTAGTTTGACTCTTTTTTGTTAATTTCATTGATCTGTTTCTTGTTGGTTTTGCTAATAATAAGTTTTTTTTTAATTATATAATTGACTAACCAATATTTTTTTCTTTTCAGTTTCACTAGTTTGTCTGTAGCTTGCTGGTTTTGCTAATTTGTCTGTTTTTTGCTAGTTTTACTGATCTGTTTGTTTCTTGTTAGTTTTKCTARTYTGKCTYTYTCTTGTTRRTTTYAYTARTYTGTYTYYTGTTGATTTTACTGGTCTAACTTTCTCTTGTTAGTTTCATTAGTTTGTCTCTTATTAA
>LXRJ01000237.1 GCA_001684025.1 Candidatus Glomeribacter gigasporarum
AGTGGACACCTATTCTGATGATCTAAAGCCTGCTTTTATACAAGGCTTTTAACCGGACGCTTACGTAAATTTTTCCACAACACACTTACATAGATAGCGTGTCTGATGCGATTCGGCGTTGGCGAGCGTTCAGTTCCATTGGCATTTCCTTTTCAAACAGAGTGATATGTGTATTCAATGGGTCTCTTCAGATTCATCGCTCCAAGGCGGCTCAAAGTGCTGGCGCACGCAGCGCGCGCACAGCACCGCGCCGTTTTGGAGGTTGATCTTCAGTGCGTGTGCGTGTTCCCATTGCCCGCAGACATGGCAGAGGCGATGTAAATCGGCTGGATTCATCAATAGAGGTTTGGAATTCGAGGGTGTCTTGATCTTTCTTGCTGACACGTCCGCAGAAGCCGCACGGGCACGCCCAAGATTCGGCGCGCATCACGGCATACGTGTATGCAGGCGCCGCTTCAGTCTCCCGTATCGATTGCCGGCAAGCATCGCAGACCCACAGCGTTTTGCCCCAATGGAAAACGGCCATTACGCCGCCTCCGTGCGGGTAGGGCGAGAATGCCCGACCGTTTCAGCACCCATGGCTTCGATACCGATTAACTTTTGATTGGAGGAGTCCTCATCATGGAAAACAACGCCATCATTGCTGTAGCCGGCATTGCAGGGACTGTTATTGCTGCGGCTATCGCTTCGTTGCCCGCTTTTCTTAACTCTCGTGAACAACGACGCCTTGAGGCACGTCGAAGCTTCTTGAAACAGCCTTTCAGTTTGGTCTGGCCTATTGGAGAGAGCACATTGAGATCGCAAAAATTGTTCCCCACAAGCTGCTCCCGCTTGATTACTATGTTTTGCACACGTTCCGGCTTGCCAAGTTCATAGATAAGGGGGACCTGGATGACGATGCGTTCTTTGAGGTTCTTCAAGGCACCCGGAAAATATATGAAAGATTTCACCCCTCCGGTACTCAAGGCGATTAGACACACGTCTTCAATAATGAGTTTCGGCACTAATTGATGGATAGCCATCATTTGTTCAAGGAATGGCTCAAATTGGTCGACTTCATCCGGCAAAACAATCTTGGGTGCAGGGCCAGCAGGAATAGCGAAGAGCAGACCAAACTCTCCAACGACAGGCTTGGCTTCTGGATGGTTGGCACCCACTACTTGCCAGGAATTCATCACGCCGCCTCCCGGGCCGAAGGGGGAGGCGAAAGGACAGCGGGCGCAGAAGAGGTGGCAGCCAGCTCCGGCCAGATCAGATGCCAGTCGTCGGGGCGTAAGTCGCGGCGGGTGACTTTGCCTTGGCAGTGTTGTTCGAGTAGAGCAGCTAACTTCTCTCTACATGCTTGAACCCCATAAGCAACAAGTCGAAGATAACCAATGGTCGTGCCGCAGTTAGCAGCCAAAACTTTTAGCTTGGACGTTTCCAAGCCATTAATGTATGAGAGCAATTTATCGTTTTGCATGGAAATATATCATCAAAAGATAACTCAATAATCAAGCATTTTATAATTTATCTTTTGATAGACAACATATACGATTACGGGATGAATAGAGATGACATCAGGCGAAACAATGTTCGCGCGCTGATTCGAGAGATCGGCGGCATTGCTAGGTTTTCAGAATTCGTGGGTATGTCCAGTTCTCAGGTAAGCCAATTTGCTGGTCGTAACCCGACGAGAAACATTGGAAATGCTGTGGAATTGCCCCTATAAAAACGGACACCAAATCACACTTGGGTTAAGAAAGAGTTGAACATCTGA
>LXRJ01000312.1 GCA_001684025.1 Candidatus Glomeribacter gigasporarum
GATTTCGGCGAGGTTAAGGCGGGTGAACTCGGCGGCTCTATCGAGAAAGAAGAGAACTTGAGCCATGAGGGCGATGCGTGGGTAGGCGGTAATGCGCGGGTGTATGGCAATGCGTGGGTGCTCGGCAATGCGCGGGTGTTCGACTATGCGCAGGTGTTCGGCAATGCGCAGGTGTCCGGCGATGCGCAGGTGTCCGGCGATGCGCAGGTGTCCGGCGATGCGTGGGTATCCGACGATGCGCAGGTGTTCGGCAATGCGCAGGTGTCCGGCGATGCGCGGGTGTTCGGCAATGCGCGGGGGTCCGATGATGCGAGATCAAAAGCGATGCTTCACTCAAATCAGCATGAATCCGATCCGCTTTCGGCGTAGCCACATGAACAATGCAATAACCGGAGCAAAAGCATGAACAAGAAATACGAATTACTGAAAGGAGAAAAAACGATGTCACACGCAACCCCTATTCAGGACAACTCCGCTTCGCCGCGTCCTATCACCGGCTACCGCGATCTCAGCCAAGCCGAGATAGACCTGATGAACGAAATCAAGGAATACGCCGAAAAAACCCGCGATCTGGTCTATCGCGTAGCGTGTGCTGCAGAAGACGCGGATAACGCTTTGGCGGCAGTCGCCGAACCACTCCGATGGGTCAGCATTGCGCGCACCCATTTGCAGCAGGGATATATGGCGCTCACGCGCGCCGTGGCTCAGCCCACCACGTTCTGAAGGATGCCATGAGCCACACGCCGCCCCACGCGCTTATCCGCTACGAAGCGATGTGCAGGGCCATTGCTGAATGCCATCGGGTCGATGAACGAAGGGTAATTTGAAATGAGCCTACACAAAGACATCTACCAAAAAATGCGCTTTGTCATTCAAGAGCTGGAAGTCAGAGGCACCTACTACATCTCACCTGGTCTGGTTGCCCTAAAAGTTTATGACTTGTACAGCGACGAATTAGAAGAGCCGCATATCAGCTATGCCTGTTATGAGCATTACAAGCAGATAGCGCGGCAATTACTGGCGGAAAAGACAACCAGCTACTTACAGCCGCGCTACCCCATCCCCAGAATGCAGGGCGTACCCGTTTATAAACCGCTTGTAGAACT
>LXRJ01000393.1 GCA_001684025.1 Candidatus Glomeribacter gigasporarum
TTTGAACACCTGCTCAAGCCGTTTTCCGGCGCAGTTAACACCAATATTAACTTGCATAGTACAGAATGGCCGCGCCTTGCCCCTAAATCGGAGGACGGAACGCCGCCATTCACCGACCACACACCCGACTCGGACTGGAATGATCTCGGAGGAGATGCCGCATGAATACGCTGATGATCTTAAATACGCCAATCCGGCAAGACGTGCAGGGCCGGTATTCACTCAATGATCTGCATCGGGCGGCGGGCGGAGACTTAAAGCATCAGCCGGCGCTTTTCTTGCGGCTTGATTCAACGCAGACGCTTATAGCTGAAATACAAAACTTCACAGAACCGCAGAATTTAAGTTCTACAGATTCGCAGAGCTTAGAAAGGGAATCGGGATGTTCCTCAGAAGTGAGGAACAAAGCGRTCAGCATTATTCAGGGGAAAGGCAAGCGCCAAGGTACYTACGTTTGCAAAGAGCTGGTGTATGCCTATGCGATGTGGATCAGCCCTGCATTTCATCTRAAAGTGATTCGCACTTTTGACGCCTTGGCAACGGGTCGATATGAGTCCGTGAACAGCGCACCGCTGACAACTTTCACCAAGGCATTCAAATTAGTCCCGCCTGCCATTCAGGCTGCCCGCGCTTTTGGGCTGGATCAAAACGCTGCGGCGCTGAGCGTGAACCAGTTCGTGCACAAGCTGACGAATATCAACCTGCTCTCTGAACTCGGCCATACACATCTGATTGCTGAAAACCAGAA
>LXRJ01000253.1 GCA_001684025.1 Candidatus Glomeribacter gigasporarum
AATACCATTGTCAAATGCTTATCAGGATCACGGAGTGTTGGTGAGCGAATGATATTATCAGAAGAATATGACACTGAAAAAGATAAGATAGATACCGTGTACTATATCAAAAAGTTCACTTCATTTGTCGAGTCGTGTCTAAATATCGAAGAAARRGATGCATGGGGATTGCTTAATAAATGGTATAATGATATYGCAGRACCTTCCCAAATCCGAAGACTAGAAATTGCTAATATAGATRAAACTGATTCTCCTGATGAATTATTAGAGGGATCTAACAGACGATATAAACRAGCAAAAACCAAACACAATAATATAGAAACTACTATTTCTAATCATAAGATAACTGATTTTTTTATTAAAAGATAATTTATTTTTATTAATAAATAACTATTTTAATACAAGTCTATTCGCAAGATCAATTTTTTTCTTATCAGAAAAATTAGAAAAGGTAGTAAGCAGCTTTTCTCGTATGATATCTATATTTTGATTTGACGTTTCYGAAAGGGCTTCGAGAACAAATTGGATTTTTCGTTTTCGTGACAGAATTATTTTTCTCGCTAATTCAGAATCAAACTTCATACCCCTTTCGATCATTCTTTTCATCAGCTGTTTAAAGATAGATGATGACGTTGCGTATTTTAGAAATTTTCGAATTAAATCTAAGTAAAAGTCATCTGATTGTATTTTATCAAATGTATTACTACTAAAAGCTGAAATAATATCCCCMGAGTCCATTTTCATAAGTATAATTCTTGCAAATTTATCATAGACCACAGAGCCATCTTCTCTTTCAACAACTTTAATAAAAGCTTTTAGTAATATTTTCCCTCTATCGGTAAGACAGGAAGATGCGTAAATTTCAAATAACCTAGAATTAGGATTTGAAAGAAATCCTAAACTAACATTTATATCATTTCTAAAGCCGTTATTTTCCATTCTTGTAAAAACTAACCTACGTAGAATTCTATCAGGTATATTTTTTACAATCTCATCAAACAGCCTAAATCTTAACTCGTCTTTCTGATCTTGTGAGATGAGTCTGATGACTATAAAATCATCATTATGTCTAGTGATTACATCTACCAACCATACAATCATCATATCTTGATAAGAATCAAATCTAGTATCAGTCACTTGAAAGATGGACTTAAAGATATCCCTGCATTCACCGATGATTAATTTTACAAGAAACATAACAAGCCATGGTTCGATGGATGCTGGGATGTATTTTATAATCTCATTGATTATATTCTTACTATCGTGATTAATTTTCTCTCGTGTTAATTTAAGATATGCAAGAAAGTACCATTTTTTATATTTGTTTCTTAGCGGGTCTCTTGCAAATAAGATATTYTTCATAATTATATTATATTTTTTGGATGACAGAAATATATTTTTCCATACGATAAAATCGTCATCGATGATATTTTTTAAAACTTCAAGTGGATAAGAAAGATAGTCCATTTTGTGATAATAAACATAACGCAGTATTCGTATAGGTTAAATATAAAATGTTTGTACTACATGATTTTATTATAAAACTGAGGCTTGACGACGATTCATCGTCAGTATTCTTTAAAACAAA
>LXRJ01000275.1 GCA_001684025.1 Candidatus Glomeribacter gigasporarum
TTTCTTAATTTTGGTAAGTATTCGCGTACAAATATCTGATAATCATTTAGTTTCTTAGGTTCAGTTTCATTCTTCTTTTGTTTCTTTTTTTCTTGTTCTTCTTCATTTTCTGATTCRGAATCTTCTTCGGTTAATACATTAGAAAATATTTCTTCACTTCGACGYTTCAAWKTTTTCTTCTTGTTRAAAATTACATCTGCWACTTTTTCAACMTGTTCGTAATTCRAWATAAGGTAATCTGGATTCTCYTTTGTCAATCTAAARAGTAAATCTTCTTTATTCTTCGATTTACYAAATAYCYTTTTAAGAGTATTATTTATTCTAGTATTATTTNTTNNAACCATTTCTCTGATTTATTTTTTTATATAAAAAAGAAGAGAGTATCATATTTATATAAAAAATTATCATGGATAGAATCAATCAAACTATTGAAGAAATCATGGATGAAAATTTAGATCTTGAAGATGCTATYAAACGATTAAAAGAAACGAGTAAAGAAGTATTGGATAGTTTTVATCTTTTAATTAAATTAAAAGATGAAAATATCAATCATTTAAAAGAAGTAAATAACCTTTTAAATATTGATTACTTGTTTTATAAAAACCATTTCTTTATCAAACTTTTCGATACAACAAAATCTTGGATCGAAAAAAATATACAAAATTTTTTAAATCACATATTACCCGATGAAATAAAAAAGATTCTCGATTTTCTTTCACTTAACCATCTTATCTTATCTTGTATTTTTGGAACTATTACAATCAAATTTACTAAACTCTTAATCATTTTATTCGAATTCRTTTTTGTTTTTCGTAGTTTTAGAATTATTGAATTGTTCATATACAACTTTATTCTSTTAGTRATTATCATTGAATACATTAATTTTATTTTTAAGATGAACATGGTTTGTTATATTATATAAAATAAAATTTTATTTAATTATTTTCTTCRGGATCRTAATTTACAATTTCATATCCAAAAGAAATATAACATAATAATAAATCYTTAAACCCTATATTATAATATATATAATAAAATAATGACCATATTGCAATYATATATAATCTTTTGTTCTTTCTTCTGAGATAATATAATAAATATTTAATACTATCAATTAATATTATATAAATTATTGTTAAGATATAACTTTCGTTACTTATTTCATACAGATAAAATAATAATTTTTTTTTCATTATTATTTCATAATATAATAAATATAATTTTATTAAAATTATCATCTGTTTATATTTTATTAAAATAAAAATTAATAAAAAAAAATACATNNAAAAAATAAAAAAAAAAGAAAAAAAACACATACTTTTTCGTTTT
>LXRJ01000283.1 GCA_001684025.1 Candidatus Glomeribacter gigasporarum
TTGGCTGGCAATATAGGCGCGTCCTGCATCCCGCTGGGCGTCAATTGAATTATAATCCTGCTCCAAGCCTTCCTCGGTCGACTTGCGCGTATAGATCGCGCAGCGCTTGGGGGTGAGAAGAGCTGCACTCATGCTTTGACCCCAAAGAAGACCGGCCCCGACCACTGGGTGCCCGTGATGTGTCGCGCCACCGCCGACAGGCTTTTAAAAACTTGGCCGTTCAGTTCATACTGGCTGTTTGGAGTCACCGTCACGCGGTATTCCCTTCCCTCGAACTCGCGCAATAGCACCGTGCCGGGGGCGAGATACACGCCCGGCATGCGCTGCACCCGAATCTTGGAATAGCGCTGGCCGATGTGGGCCAGTCGCGTGCGGGTTTCCAACGGCAGACCGCCATACGCGGTCTCCTGGAGCTTGTAGGCCAGACGGGAAATCAGATACGGGCGGTTCGGATGTTGTGGCCGGCGTGGGAAATGCTGATCCCATAACGACCAGAGGGCTTTCGTGGATAGCTGCGGCAACGCGGCAACCTGGGCGGCGATGGATGGGGAGGCCTCGTTCATCGCAAATTCCTGTTCTTAGGCTGAGAAGAGTTTCCATTACCGCGCTGCGGGGCCGAAAAGCCAAGCGGAAAACCCTCTTTAGAGGAGGTGTTTGGGCCGCTAGCTGCACGGGAACGCAACATCGCGCGCACCAGGATGGCGGTGATTTCCTCGGCGCGTTGCACCGGCGTCATCTGTTCGGGAGGTAAGCCATAGATGGCGGACATTTGGGTTCTCTTGATCCAGGCAAACTGTTCTCTGGACCAGGATTTTCCAGTCTTCAAGCCCGTTTGGGAATGCAGAAATTGCGCGCGAATCAAGGCGGTTGGCGGTGCTGTGCAGCGCCTGCAGTTGAATGCAGGCAGTTGAGGGAGATGTTTTTTAGGCGGGCGGCGAGCTGAAGGCCGGGTAGCTGGCCCGCCCTGTGAAGGTCAGTAGAAAGTGGAAAAGGCAGCGCCTGGTGGGCGCTTTCAGTGGGGATGCTGACAGGACGGAACGTAACCAGCCCTGCCGCTGCAGAAAAGGCAGCTATACCCACCACACTCAGCTTTTCAGGTTCGTTGTGCATCCACCCGCGATCCTCACGTACGTCAAGTACGCTCCGGTCGTATGGCGTTGCGCACGCCTGCCTGAAAACCTGATTGTTTTGGGTATAGACTTAAGAAGGAGGCGGTAGGTTATTCGAGCTCAGACAAATCGTCTTCAGTGAGCTTGGTTAT
>LXRJ01000382.1 GCA_001684025.1 Candidatus Glomeribacter gigasporarum
AGTAATCGTCTCTGTGGCACCTGTTCAGTGGCGCCATGCACGCGGACATTGGCCACTTCACGCAGCCACGTCCGTACTGCGGCATTGGCCGTGTCTACATCCAGAGCTTGGAGGCCAACGGGTTATAAAAGCTGCGGCGCAGGTAGCCATTAAACCGTTCGACCTTTCCTTTCGTCTGAGCGCGGTAAGGTCGGCACAGCCTCGGTACAAAACCATAATGCCGGGCAAAGTCCAGGAAGGCCGGCTGGAAACGGTGCTGACCCGACCCGTAGGCATCACGCGCCAGCACGACGGTCTTCATATTGTCGTAAAGTACTTCTCTTGTGACGCCGCCGAAGTACTCAAACGTGTGCTCATGGCACGCCAGCAAGGTGTTCAATTTCTCGTTGCTGACAAACTCGACAAAGCTGGCGCGTGACCAACTGAGGGTGGCCACAAAAGCCGAGAGCGGATATTGACCGCGTCGAAAGACGATCCAGTCGCACTGCATCTGCTGGCCAGCAGAGGTCTCGAACCGGACCAACGGTTCTTCTGGACGAACGGCGCGCAGACTGCGCATAAAGGCGCGCAACTGCGTGAGCCCTCCGCCATACCCGAACAGCGCAATCTCCTGAAGCAAAACCGTGGCCGGCAACCAGGCCGGATGGGCCGCCCGCAATCGCTCTTGAATATAGCGCTTATAGGATTCTAGCTTTGGAGGGCGCGCAACGCAAGCCCTGCGCGCCGCGTTCACTTCACGCAGGTAGCGCCGCTGTATTGCGCGAT
>LXRJ01000144.1 GCA_001684025.1 Candidatus Glomeribacter gigasporarum
CAAGAGCCGCTTGATCTGCTTCAAACACGTCTGTCTCAAAGCTCTACAGGTGGCTTCGGACCGCTCACTACCCTTCCTGCATGACTCCACTCCAGGTGGCCGCTTAAATATCTGAGTGCACACCTATTCTGATGACCTAAACCCTTCTTTTATACAAGGGTTTTAACCGGACGCTTACACATAGACAACGGAACTTGAAACCAAATCAAGGAATAGAAGCTATGTTTCTACCTAACAAGCGCTTGAGACAATGGGAATCTATTGGAAAAGCTGTCAAGAAGCAGTGGAGATCGATAAAAATCCAAGCAGGGCACAATAAACGCCGTTCACCCCTATTCAAAAAGCGGCCCCGTATAGGAATCGCTGTACGCGAAGCTCTTTGGTGCCGATCAAGTCTCTGTCGAAGCGGCGGCTCGTGCGTTACGCAGCGATTATCCCGATAGAAGCGCGGCAGAGGTCAACAAAATGGCAACCGTGCTTCAAAACGCGCCGCGCGCAGGGAATCAAGCGGGCAGTTTCTTGGCGCAAGCCAATTTGGGGGGCATCAATAATGCACGCAGATCAACGGCAGGGGCTTTGAAATAGCCACGTGGACCGCTATGGGCTAAGGTTTACTCTGTCAGGAGCTTCGCGTTCTTCAGAAGAGCATCTGAAAAATAGAGAGTTTGCGCATGCCACCCGCAGCGATACCAGCAGCAACTTTCGCATGGGAGAAGTGATCTCCTAAAATCTGGCACTTCAGAAAGTGCGAAACTCCTACGATTGGCCTACGTAACATAATTTATGAATAGGCTTCATGCTGCGCGATGGAATGCGTCTTGCCCGGAACAGGTATCGGCGGGGTACGGACCTCTGGCTCTTCTGACACACAGGCGTTGTGTAACATGAAATCGACGTGTACCCCGTCGAAGGGAAATACGATTCTGCCCTTTTCTGTACGCTGTAGGATACCTGCATTCAGCAAGATATGAATATCGCCGTGTACACTTTTCACATCCCGCTTGACCCGCCGCGCGGCCTCTCGGATCGTGATAGGACCTGCTCCTGTCATGGCATGGATCAGCGCCCAACGTTTGGCCGTCAGCAACTTAAACAGCAGTTCCACAGAATCAAAGCTAATACGCGGCGGCTCCGCTTTAGCTGTTTTCCAGGCTTTTGAAAAATCGTTTAGGGTCTCGTTAAGCGAGCGCACATCTAGTATGACGGTTGTCATGACGCCACCTCATTACATCTTCTAAAAAATCGGCCACTAATTGATTAGGGCAGGTAAACGCATAAGGACATTCCTTACTATTGATATGCTTGTGGTCCCCTTTCCCAGCTTCATTGTCATAGCGTAGCACGCAGACACCTTTGACGACGAAGGCCATCCGGTACTTAAAAAGATGCTGACTGCCTTGAACGGGTTCCGGTACCTGCCAAAGTACCAATTCAACAAATTCCTGTTCGGAGAGGGATACTCTACGGTCAAACAACAATTTTGCTGGCATGCTGGAAACAATACCAACACAAGACATTGTTGTCAAATACACCAGCATGCTCTGTAAGGAGCATGGCTAAACTCAGTGCTAAAAGACAAATGACACTACCAATTGAACTAGGCATCGCTGCCAGTATTCATATTGGCGACGAAGTAGAAAGCTATGTGGATCGGCAAGGCGTGATTTCTATCGTCAAAAAATCCGCTGGCGCGGCTAAAGGTCTTTTGAAGGATATCCCTGTTAATGAGCGGCTCACTGATGAAGTATCTCTTCACAGTGCGCTCAGCTCATGATTGCACTCGATACAAATGTCCTTTTGCGCTGTCGGTTGGACAGTCAATGAGAGATTTGCTATGTTTTAAAGAATTTCCTGATATCAGGGAGGTTCCCATGCAAACACCTACCCTAGCTCAACGCTTTTCCAAATGGTTCTGGATAACAATTATGGCTGTTATCGGATTTGGTTTGCTCTCCAATTTCGGGCCAATAGCCCTATTGGTATGTGGATTTATTGTGCTGTGGATTAAAGGCTTCCTTTGGGCCGCTCGCAATAATAAAGGTATCCTTCTCCAGGATGAAAACGGCAAGCTGTATCGGGCATTTGAAGTAAGCGATAGCCACAAAAACCTTTTTGATAAAGATAGTCTTTTTTACAGCTACAGAAACGATCCCGCCCATCCTTTTTCTCACTATCACTATGATGATTAGTAGGAATCCTGCCGTAACCTTATCAGGAGTTTCACGCTTTGCAGAAAAGCTCGAAACTCCTATCAGCTAAATCCTTTTGGCTCTTACTGTGTTTCAGGGGCGTGACCAAGTTTTGCCCAGCCCCATGCTTTATCTCTTTTGAAAAGGGCCCAAATTTTGCCTCTTTTGCCGCATTGAATGGGCCTTTTCGGCGGTGCTTGGCCCGAGTCCCTGAAACACAGTAAGAGCCATCCTTTTTGGGTTGTGCATCTTGAGAAGAAAGTCTATATTTGGATATAGACTAATTTCTACTGGACACCATGATCAAAACTCAACTGGCAAAACTGTTCCCGAACGGCGCCAGTCAAGCAGTTCGGCTGCCTGCGGACTGCCGATTTGAAGGCCATGAAGTTTTTGTCACCCGTGATGAGATCACCGGAGACGTCGTGTTGTCCAAACAGCCAGGCATGAAGACGTGGCATGATTTTTTTGAGTTGCTGCGTTCTATTGAGGTGCCGGCTGATTTTATGGCCGAGCGCCCGCTTAATGGATCGCCTCAAGCACGCGGTATTTTTGATGATGCACTTTCTGTAAAGAGCGACGAAAGCCATTGATCATGTTGTATATGCTGTACACCGATACGGTCAGCTATATCATCAAGGGCAAGTCGCCTGAGATGGAAAGCAAACTGTCCGCGCTCATGCCTTCTGCAATCTGCATCTCAGTGATGACACGGGCCGAACTGCAATATGGATTAAAGCGATTGCCATCTGCTCACCGGCTGCTGCTGGCTGTTCGGCAATTTCTCAAGATCATTCACATCCTGCCCTGGGACACGCCAGCGGCAGATTGGTATGCTGATATTCGTCACTAGCTTGTCAGCGCAGGGCAACCTATTGGTGAGATGGATATGATGATTGCGGCGCATGCCTTATCTGTAAATGCGATACTGGTCACGAACAACAACCGTCATTATGAACGGATCAAAGCGCCCTTGATTCTGGAAACTGGGCGCGTGACAACCATTGACGATAAACAGTCACTGGCACGATTTGGCGCGATTTGCTGTCATGAGTGGCGCAATTATGGCGCGATTCTAAGAATTGCGCCACTCGCTACGATGCTCAGGGAAATTGACCCGCAGCATATTGGCAGTAACACTGCTGCCTCAAAACAAACTTGGAGTGAACCCCTGGAACTGGACAATTGAGGCTATAAAAATTGAGTCACTTTCTGAGCGC
>LXRJ01000179.1 GCA_001684025.1 Candidatus Glomeribacter gigasporarum
CAGCGTGGAAACTTTTGCACGCTGTTTCCTCCCCATATCTGGAAAGTTTTACACGCTGAGTCACAAAATAGCCGGAAAATGCTTCGCAAATGCGTATGGCTTTAAGCCGGTATTGGGATTTAAGCGCTTAAATTTTGATCATTTGCGGAGCAAAAAATCATGTAAATTGTTGATTATTAAGGATTATGCGGATGCCTTTTAATCCGTTGGTCGTAGGTTCGAGCCCTACACGGCCCACCAGTGCTGATAAGGGTTTCAGCGGGATTTGACTGATTATTTAAATCCGTTTTTAGACAGAATATTAGACAGTGTCTAATATAATTCACCAAACACGCTCGTCCTTCAAAGCAATCTCTGTTTCTATTGTATTTCGGATATCCCCCGTTTCTGTGGATAACCCTCTGGACTTCTTGCCTTTTTTGCTTGTCCGATGCCCCTTCTGCTGGACTTGTTAAAAAATAAGCAGCGGTCTTATTTGCGACGATGCGTTCTGAAAGTCTGGACCGGAAAAATATCCTTATAGATCAATAATTTATATATATGAATGCTTGATAAATGGGGAAAGTGCGGTCCAGATTTGATGGCACACATCCTTTCATTGCTAATCTGCCTGCGTCACTTCCTTTAGGATTGCTATGTCAACACAGATCGTTATAATATTGACATAGAAATGTTTGGATGTTGACATAAGGCTAATATGCAAGACAAAAGTAAACTTGATCCGGAAACGACCCGATTTTTAGCCCGTGCCTTTTCTAAAAAGGAGGAAGTAGCGCTTAGCACGTCTTTGCAAGCAGAAAGAAAAATATCAAGACAAGCAGCGAACAGCTTCTTGCAGCGCTTAGTTGATAAAGGCTGGCTAATAGAGGGCTCTGGACGACGCCCTAAAACATATAAGCAAGGATTGATTCATTTCTCAAGCAAAACATTTGCTCTTAAAGAACTTGAGGAACATGTGGTTTGGGAAGAATACGTCCGTCCATACTTTTCAGATATTGTAAATGCTGAATCATTGAACATTTGGCATTATGGTGTCACAGAAATAGTCAACAATGCAATTGATCATTCTGAAGGCAGTCATATAACTTTATGGATTAGAGTATTTGCAACCTTTGCCACTATTGTGATTCAAGACAATGGCGAGGGTATTTTTCGACGCATCGCGCGTCTTTGTAAACTTCCAGACCAACGCCAAGCGATACTTGAACTCGCTAAGGGCAAACTGACCACTGACCCGATACGGCATTCAGGCGAAGGAATTTTTTTCTCATCGCGCGCGTTTGACCGTTTTCAGATCATTTCCTCTGGCCTATTTTTTGATCATGGAGAAGAAGAACAAGATATATTGTACGAGCTTGATACTAATGATACTGGAACACGAGTCATCATGCGTCATTTCCATGAACAAAACCGTACACTCAAGTCTATATTCGATCAGTTTGCGGCGCCTGACGAATACACATTTAATAAGACAGTAATTCCAGTGCGCCTTGCAAAAATGAGCAATGAAGGCTTGATGTCACGATCTCAAGCACAGCGCTTATTAGCGCGCATTGACCGGTTTGAGACGGTTATTTTTGATTTCCGTGAGGTTGAAACAATAGGCCAAGCGTTTGCTGATGAGATTTTTCGTGTATTTCAAAAAACGCATTCGAATATCAAAATTGTAGATGAAAATACCAACAGCCAAATCAAAGCAATGATCAGCCGTGCTAAATCGTACATTTAGCTTATTCTATCCTTTAGCAGTCGTTCTTTCTTATTCCACTTCCCGATCCGCCCGAACGACATTCTGACAGGCGCTCAACTGCCGGACGACTTGATCGGCGTCGAAGGCGAGTTGGATAAGAAATTAAGCAGACGTTGTTGAAAGTTCGGCTTGCGCGGAATCATGATCGATGCGGGAGGCGGCGGCAGTTGGGGACAATCGGTCACGACTGCAACTGGCGGGCTGGATACCGATGTACAGGCGGCGAGCAGTGTCCAACTCGGCCAGAAGTACGCACATTCTGAGTTTTGGCATGTTGAAGTTCCTGTTGGTATTGATGGTCAATGCTCGCCAGCTTTTCCTCTCCCTGACGCTGAAACTGGACGATGCGCTTTTCAGCATCGATTTGAGCCTGCGCAGCGACCTCGCTGAGCTTGCGGCGCTTAACAGCATGGCGCTGCTCAATGCGCGCGATCACGCCCTGGTAGTGGTTACGGGTGAGGCGATGGCCGACCCACAACAGGCCAGAGGCGGAGAGCGCCACGGATGAGAGGAACACGGCTGGGGCTTTTCCGATCAGGGCATTCATTGCCTCACCGCCCGAGAATAATCTTGACGAGCGGGGCAATGGCAAGAGCAAACATCGCCAGGCTGCCGACAACGATGGCAATTCCGATACAACGGCGAATCCATGTGTCTGTCACAATATCCATAGTGATTCCTTTTCTCAGGTTTATTTCGAGCCGAGATTTGTTATCATCCGTCACAAGTTCTCGTCCTTGCTGGTAAGGATTAGAAACAAAAAAGCCCCGACTGCGGCCAACAGTTCGGGGCTTTTGCTTGTTGAGAACGGCTTTTTAAGGCAGCCGCCTCTCGCACAACTGCCGCTCGATGCGGCGGGGCBTG
>LXRJ01000051.1 GCA_001684025.1 Candidatus Glomeribacter gigasporarum
TATCAGTTTTAAATCGCTGGTCGCCAAAAAAATGTGTCACTTTTAAATCGCCGTTGACAACGCGAAAGCAGTATTCAATTCCGCTACGTTCGAGGCTAGTACCCTCATAGCCTCAATAGACTGTCCGTCTAACCAGACCACAGCAATTAGCGTATTGCAGGCAAACATTAATGTGTTTGTTAACAACGTTGTGCCAGGTGCCGAATCAATGACAATTGCATCGTAAGTTGAGAAAAAGGCTATCTCTGTATTCAGGAGACGTTTGAACATTGCTTCACGGTTCGTTGCACCCATTAGCCACGAATCAGCATCTGCTAAAGTGATATCTGATGGGATTAAGTCCAGCATATTGCCTGCATAGATAGGCAATATCGCTTGTTCAACGTTGGCGCTTTGCTTTTTGTAGTAGTGGCGCATCAATTCGCCGATGTGAGTGATCTCTTCGTTGACCCAATCAATTCCAAATAAGCTAGTCAGCGAGGCTTGTGGATCGCCATCGATCATGAGAATTCGATGACCCTGCATGGCGAGTGTGGAAGCTACATTACCCGCAATGGTTGTTTTCCCTGTTCCGCCTTTGGTCATGCGAAAGTTGAGAATGGGAGGAATACGGTACGGCCTTCCTTCTTGCGAGCCTGGTTTAAGCAGTTTCAAGCGTATAAGGCGAATATCTTTGGCAGAATAAAGCCGATGGTGACCACCTTCCTTTGTAATCCCAAGTTCATTGGACAGGTCACGGAATGCTTTTGGAGAACCAGAAAATCTGGAAAACTCCTGTGCCAGTCGGGCTTTAACCTTAAAATCTCTCATATATATACGGAATTTACGTCCATCAGGCTTTTACAAGCGCCTTCCAATGAACAAAACCTAGAAAGCATCCCAACATCCTAAAATTTATATAGGTCGCTTTTTACGTAAGAACACAGACTCTACGACACAGTATATATTGGCGTCAACACCTTTATATCCGCTCTATGCAGTAGATAGCGCGCTAGTCCCCTAAATTGGATGGAATCAGAAACATTGATCTGGAAGAGAATGCTTTTTTTCATCATATTTCAGAGTGTTTTTTCTCTTGGCTGAACTCTGAATATTTCGCAAACCCTTCCGCCAGCAAGCCTTCATACCGCGCAATCGCCGCCCGCAAGCGGGTCAATGCGGCCGAACGCCGCCTCAGCAGGGCATATCTCTCCTCGATGGATTGGATGAGCACCTTTTCCCAATCCGTTGCCAGTCGAAAGGCCCTGGCCGGATAGTGGAAAGTACGGATGCCTTTGCAAATATGCGTGGAATAAGGCTGCTTTCCGCCGTCTTTCCGTTCTATAAAATGATTCCGATACCATAGGGCCTGTAGCGAGTTATTCTTCAGGCGGATTTGAGTCCCAAAACGCCCCTGTTCTTCTGGACGGCCATGCGTGCGTTGATAGCGATTCTCCGCCCAGAAATCGTCCGCCGCCTTTTGCGCCTCTGCAACCAGCCTTTGGAGTTCTTCCTCCGCCAAGCGCTTGAGCTGATCAATAAATGCTCTGGCAGCTTTGGCAAAGTGCTGGCCGGTAATCTGTTGTCGCGCAGCGCTGGCCTCAGTGCTCATCAAGGCGGACCAGTCCATATTCATGATCATTCGGCTCTGTTCCAAGTCACTCCCCTTTTCCAGTATTTCCACATGCCTATCCTCTGTAGAGTCCTCAAAAAGCGTTCTACATGCACGGGATACGCATGGAGGCTTCCCTGATAGACGGCCCAGAGTATTCGACTTCTGGAAAGCCGCCCAACCGTGAAATGACCCAAAACGGGGCGTTTCGCGTTTGTTGTCCGCGCGCCGATCTCTGTACCGTCTTCTTTTTAAACCGCTCAGTCTCCATCAGATGGAGGAGAAGAAGCTTCTTTTGGAAGACGCGCAGTCGATTGATGAGAGCACAGGGCATTGCACAGCATCTCTGGCAACGTCTGATCGGACGGAGGCTTGTCGCATTGCAGCCGCCCCAAGCGCAAGCCGCTTCAGCAATTCCGCGCTATCCTCCCTTCCCAGAGGGTCTGCCCGCCACGCCCGTCGATGCGGTCCTGTCGAGCCAATCCGAACTGATTGCGCAACTTCGGGGTGTGCTGGGGTACACATCGGATGAATTCGACCGTTGGGTTTCGCCCATCCTGTACCGCTATACCGCCTTTGTGCATTTGTTGCCCGCCTCAGAACACCATCACCATCGGGGCGCAGGCGGCTTGTGGCGGCACAGCCTGGAAGTCGCGTTGGGTGCGGCGCAAGGTTCGGAGGGACTCCTGTTGTCTCTCGGTACCTCTCCAGACCGGCGTCGGGAATGGGAGGACCGCTGGCGGTTGGCTGCCTGTCTGGCGGGACTTTTACATGACGCTGGGAAGCCTTTTTCTGATGTCGCTGTCTCCGACCCGACGGGCTGTTTGATATGGAGTCCTTACCGACAAAGCCTGGCTGAATGGACAACGCAACACCACATCGAACGCTACTTTATTCAATGGCCCCCTCGCCAGCATAAACGCCACGAAGCCTTTGCCCTGCTGGGTATCCCTCGCCTGCTGACTCAGGAAACGGCGGATTATCTGGCGGCTTTCGGCCCAGAACCCCTTGCCCGACTCCTGGAAACGCTAACGGCGCAGACACCCGATCAACCGCTGGCGCGGCTGGTGCAGCAGGCCGATCAGGCCAGCGTATCGCTGGATTTGAAGCAGCATGGTTTAGGAACCGCCGTTGAACAATACGTATTGGCGCTGATCCGGCGTCTGCTGCATTCCGGCCGTTGGTCGGTAAATACCGAAAATGCCAAGGTTTGGCATCTACAGCAAGGCGCGTTTCTGGATTGGGAACGCGGATTTTCCGACTTGTTGGCGGTGATTCGCCAGGATCAGGTGCCGGGTGTGCCGCAAGATTCAGAGCGGATGGCAGATTACTTGGTTGAGCGCGGCATCGCGCAGCCGTTCACCTTGCAACAGGTCGTCAGGGGACGTTACTGGCCGATTCGGTTACCTTCGTCGCTCGCCGGTGAAGTATCCGCGATCCGCTGGATGCTGCGTTTAACGACGCCGGAATGGATTTTTATTGCGGATCTCCCTGTACCCATAGACGGGGCGGCCATTGAAACAGGGGAGCGCACAGAATGCAGGATAGGTGCTGCGCCGGATGAGAACAGCCAGGCGGCTCAGTCCGCTCAAATAGAGGCGGAACGGCCGCATCACTCTGAACCGCCCGCCGCCTTTACTGCTTCACCCAGTCAGCCGATCTTTAAGACCGCATCTACACATCAGCGCCCTGCTTGCAGTCCCAATGGAGGACGCGAGGCACTTTCCAGAACCCTCGAACAGTACGGTGCAGCCGCCCGCTGGCTGCGCGCCGCGCTGGAGCCGGTGCTGGAAAGCCGCCAATCATTTGGCGAAGTGGTCGATGTGCTGGACGGTCGAGTCGTGATGCACCATCCGGAAGGCACCCGTCGAATCGGCTCGCCCGTTGAGGTCATGAGCGCTCTGTTTGAGGCAGGCGCGATTGAACCTGATCTGATGTGTCCGGACCGTAAAGTACGGACGATGCAAGGAAAAAAGGTGCTGGTTCTTGTTGAAGCCTTATCGGATGCGATGCTGGCCGCATTAAAAGCGCTGGAAAAAGGAAAGGCGCATCTGCCCCCTTCACGAGCAGGAGAGTGTCCGTCCACCGCGGGCAACACGACAGCGGTGGAAATATCCACATTGGAAATGACGGCAAAGCCTGCCGTACCCAGCCATGATTTCCCTGAAGACAGTCGGGTCTTAAAACCCTCCGAGTGTCAGGCTGCATCGTTCATACCAAAGGACGCCTCATCCAGTCTGGAAGCCCCTTCTGGGGATACACCCGCGCCGGTAGAGACATCGCCCCAGCTCGCCGTCGAACAGGCGCTCGGCCAATTGGCCGATATGATACGAACAGGCAAAGGCCGCTGGCTGGTGACGCCCATTGTCCATCAAGACGGCCAGTCCAGTACCAGTGCCCGTTGTCTGGGTCGTTTAGCCAACGAATATCCAGGCATCAGCTTAGTCAGCCTGCGGCTGGCGCTGAGAAATCTGGATGCCCCGCGTTTTGCACTCGACGGCGACCGGCTGATTTTAAAGGCCCTGCCCAATGCCTGCGCGCTTTGACCCCAGGGCCTACGATCCGGCATTCCGGCCCAACTATGAACAATGGGCGCTCGCTGGGTGGGGCTTAGCCGCCGTCGCTGCCGCTGTTTTCCAATTCTATAGTGCATTACCCATAGTCCCTTTTTACGGGCTGTTGGGTCTATGCAGCGTGATGGCGCTGCGCTGGTTGCCAGGCGCGCTGCGCGTCCGCCGCTTGCGGCGCAGTTTACGGGGCCGTCCGGTCACGCAAGTCACGCTCGCCCAACTTCAGAAGGAACAGTCCCGACAACCCAACGCACTCTGGCTCGGCTATGGCTTTGTCTGGAAACGGCGGCATGCACAGCGGGTCTTTGAAATCCTGAAGGCCGACGCCGTATCAACGGACAAGCGCTTGTCCCGATCCGATGCCCGCACTGTCATCGGACAGCGTTGGATTCACGGCGTGGAGCACCGAGAATCCAGACAATATCAATCTTTGACACATACGGAAGGCCATACGCTGATTCTCGGCACGACCGGCGCAGGCAAAACCCGCCTGTTCGATGTGCTGATCGCCCAGGCCATTGCGCGCGGCGAAGCCGTGGTGATTTTGGACCCGAAAGGCGATCATGCGCTCAAGGACAATGCAGAGCAGGTCTGCCACGCGCTGGGACAACCCGAGCGCTTTGTCTATTTTCATCCGGCCTTTCCGCAGCACAGCGTTCGCTTGGATCCGCTGCGGCACTTTTCGCAAGTCACCGAGATCGCCAGCCGCTTAGCTGCCCTGATTCCTTCTGAAACCGGCTACGACCCGTTTAAATCCTTTGGCTGGCAAGCACTGAACAATATCGCGCAAGGTCTGGCATTGATTGAAAAGCGGCCTAACCTGGTGCAGTTGCGCCGCTTTCTGGAAGGCGGCTCGGAAGGTTTAGTGGTGCAGGCGATTCAAGCCTATTGCACGCAAGTGTGTCCGAACTGGCGCGCGAAAGCGCAGCCGCAGCTCCATCGAGTGCAGGGGAGACAGGGCACACGGGAACAGGCGTTTGCCTTAATACGTTTTTACTCTCAACAGATTCAACCGGACGATCCGAATCCCGATCTGGAAGGGCTGTTGTCGATGTTTCAGCATGACAGCACCCATTTCTCGAAAATGGTGGCGTCCTTGCTGCCGATCATGAATATGCTGACTTCGGGCGATTTAGGCGCGCTGTTGTCTCCGAACCCGAACGATGCGACAGACAAGAGACCGATCACCGATACCGCGAAAATCCTTCATAACCATCAAGTGGTGTACATCGGACTCAATATTCTGAGTGATCCCATTGTCGGCAGCGCCATTGGTTCTTTGTTGCTCTCCGACCTCGCGGCGGTGGCCGGAGACCGTTATAACTACGGGGGGGACAATCAGCCGGTCAATCTCTTTATTGATGAGGCGGCTGAAGTGATCAATGAGCCGTTTATCCAGTTGCTGAATAAAGGGCGGGGCGCAGGATTGCGGCTCTGGCTGGCAGTCCAGACGCTGGCCGATTTTGCAGCTCGTCTGGGCGATAAGTACAAGGCCTTTCAGGTGCTCGGCAATGTGAATAATTTGATTGCGATGCGGGTTCTGGATCAGGAGACGCAAGAGTATGTGACGCGCAACCTGCTGAAAACGCGGCTGAATACGATCACCTGCTCGCAAAGCCAGACGGTGCAAGGGGAGACGCCTGTGCTGGCGAGCGCGAATCAGGGCGAGCGGCTGATCGAGGAGGAAGCGGATCTGTTTCCCGCGCCGCTGTTGGGGTCGCTACCGAATTTCGAGTATCTGGCGAAACTCGCGGGGGGCAGAATCATCAAAGGGCGCGTGCCGGTGCTGACGCTGCCGCGCGGGCAGACGCTCAAGGGCCGTACAAGATGAAAAAATATCGTCCGCGACGATTCTGGCTCTTGTGGCTATTTCTGACCGAGCTGGCTGTCGGGGTGCTACTGGTCCCTATGGATTGGATCCAACAGTCACAGGTGCGCGAGATGCAGCGGGTTGAACAGCGCTTAGGACCGGATGCGCCGCACCAAGCAATGCACACCGCGCATGCCTGGTTTCAGGCGAGCCTGATCCGTTCCGGCGTTTATCCAGCCTTACATCACTTTTTGATTCCCAGCGAAGCGGAAAGACGACGCTCCAAAGGGCTCGAATATCTTGAAAACGGGTGGTTTGCGTGGGTGGAAGGGCGGCTGGATGTGCTGATGCAGCTCGTCTATCAGCTCTATGTCCGGTGTGCGCTGTTGGGCCTGTGGTGGCCTTGTCTATTGCTTGTTGGGGTGCCTGCGCTCTGGGAAGGATGGGTGATGCGGCGGATTAAACGCACGAATTTCAGCTATGTCAGTCCGGTCATTCATCACTATAGTCTTCGGGGCGTTTTGTTCCTGATGAGCGGTTTAGGGTTCGCCTTGCTTGCGCTGATCCCGCTGGAGCCGATGCTCATTCCCGTTGTGCTGATCGTAAGCTGTGTGCTGGCAGGGTTGGCAGTGGGGCATCTGCAGAAGCGGATTTAGAGATAGCGGCTATATGCTTTTGGGATTTCTCCAAGTCAAATTATACGTTTTTGTTGAAATTAATGTATTTTTATATGAAAATTCAGCTTGTTAATTAAAAATTTGTGTAAAGAGGATTTTCTATATGCCAAGCTGGATCGGTTATCAGTGGCTGTCAACCCACTACGGGGTCGAGCCTGTACAGCCGTTCCGAATCGACAGCCAGCTTGCTAGGACGC
Organism: Candidatus Glomeribacter gigasporarum; assembly: GCA_001684025.1. Lineage (GTDB taxonomy): Bacteria > Pseudomonadota > Gammaproteobacteria > Burkholderiales > Burkholderiaceae > Glomeribacter > Glomeribacter gigasporarum_A. Next base: position 6,846 of record LXRJ01000051.1, read on the forward strand.
GCAGGACTGAGCGGATCGATGGTCTCACTCATGAATGCTATCCCGCCCATTTCAAACCAGCCGATACGTTCGCAGGCCATATGGCCTTTGCCCTCAAGCGGGAAGGTGTGCACCTGGAATTTCTCGCGCGCCTCTTTAAAGTGCTACCAGAAGATGAGATCAGCGCCTGGATCAATGCAGAACCCAGCGGTCAGTATGCACGGCGTGCGGGCTTTTTCTATGAGTGGTTAACCAGGCGACAGCTGACTTTTAAGGGCGTAAACGTTGGCAATTACATCAACGCTTTGGATGAAACACGCTATCTGACGGCGATGAAGCCGGACAATATCTCCCGATGGCGCGTCCGGGACAATTTGCCCGGTACGCGAGACTATTGCCCTTTGGTCCACCGCACTGACCGGGTACGTGCGGCTGAGGATTATGATTGCAGACGGCTTTTGCATGAACTGGAAGTCGAATATGGAGAAGATTTGCTGATGCGCAGCGCTGTCTGGCTCACGATCAAGGAAAGCCTGGCGAGCTTTGAAATTGAGCATGAGGGTAAGCAGGTAGATCGTGTCAAGCGCTTTGCTGCTGTGATGGAAAAGCGCTGCGGCTATTATCCCAGTCCGCTCGATGAGGCTGTCTTGACTGAGCTACAGTCAGAAATTTTAGGCCAGAAGGCAACGCGCTATGGTCTTCGGAAATCGCCGGTATTTGTGGGTGAAGCGGATTCGACTTTTATGTCCGTCGTGCATTACATCGCGCCCCATTGGAACGATACGGCGTCTATGCTGTCCGGTTTGCGATCTTTCGAGCAGCGCACACTTTGCAAACCTTCTCTTGTCCGTGCTGCTGTCCTGTCGTTCGGATTCGTTTACATCCATCCGATGGCGGATGGAAACGGACGTATTTCCAGATTTCTGATCAATGATGTGCTGCGCCGCGACGGTGCCATACCCGCCCCCTTTATCTTGCCGATCTCGGCGGCCATCACGAGTACGGCTGTTCATCGGCGTGGCTATGATCAAGTGCTGGAAATATTCTCCAAGCCACTAATGCGGCGTTATCAGGATCAGTACCGCTTTGGCCCAGAGCGCATTGCAGAAGATGGAATACGCTACAACCTGGATTTTGATGCCTACGAAGATGCACGAGCCGCATGGCGCTATCTTGATTTAACCGAACACGTTGAGTATTTGGCGCATGTCATCCACCTCACGATCCATCAAGAAATGCGCAGGGAAGCCAGCACTCTTCGCAGCCTGCATGCTGCGCGCTCGCAGATTAAAGAAGTGATTGAGGGGCCGGACGCGGATATTGATCGCATTATTCGGTCAGTAAGAGACAACAACGGCCAACTTTCCAATAAGCTGTGCAAGGAATTCCCGTTACTAGATAATCCCAAGACAAGCTCGGAAATCATTCGCATTGTGCAGGCAATGTTTTGCTCTCCGGCACACGATACATCTGGAACTGCAAGATTGTCCGGCTAAGAAAATGGTCAATTATCGGAGGGTGTGACCCGCATTTGATAAACGGCTGAAAAAGCCTGTCTATTTTCTTGCGAGATAATGGGATCAAACAGCGAATATGACCCGTCATAAAGAATAGTTTTCGCCATATTTTCCAACAGAACGTAGGCTTTCAAGAGCGTTCGCTGAGCATTATCAGATTCGCGTCACACCCTTATCGGAAGTAGGAGAGTAGTAACTATTGTTGTTTAACCAAGTATGAGCGCTTACTCCTCATCATGGTGTCGGAATACATAATTAGGATGTGCCGGATTGCTGTGTTCTTCCATCCAACGGTGATCGTCCGCACTCCCTACCTCGAATGCTCGATATTGCTTGCCATCTTCGTCGTAGAGCAAAATGCCTTTATTATTGCGAGCGGCCCAGATAAAGCCTTTCACCCACAGCATAATAAATCCACAAACCAATAGGGCCATCGGGCCGAAATTGGAGAGCAAACCAAATCCAATAACAGCTATAACTGTTATCCAGAACCATTTGGAGAAGCGTTGAGCTGCGGCGAGAGTTTGCATGAAAGTCTCCCTGAAATCAGAGAATTCATCTAAACATAGCAAATCTCGCATTGACTGTCCAACCGAACCACTGAAGTACCTGCTTACTTCGGCTCCTCAGTGCCATCGAGACTCAAGGCTGCCTGATCAAATGTATAGACAGCTTCGATTTCAATTCGATTCACATGACCAAAACGCTTTGCTTTATTCACAATGAGCGCATCGGGAAAGTCCACCTGTTTTATTTTTCCGCCTGATCGTATAGGCTCAGCATGAGTGTAGTCTTTCAGCGCACACCACACAGCCTGGTTATCTTCAAATGTGATGGCAGGTTCTGCAAATAGGGCGTGGACAACATCAATGATTTTCTCTTTGGACAGTTGATATTTTTTCCCTTTTAATGTCCAGAGGGTTTCGGCCAGGACGACATCGGTGATTAACACCTTTTGACCTGCGTTGAGTAGCGCGGTCGCTTGGCTAGATTGCTGATCGTCATCCTGCAATAAATAGCGCAACAAGACATTTGTATCAATTGCAATCATGTGTTGAGCGCACTGTGAAGGGACTCTTCGTCAGTCAGCCGCTCATGAACAGGGATATCTTGCAAAAGACCTTTAGCAGCGCCCACTGACTTTTTAACGATAGAGATGACGCCCTGCCGGTCCACATAGCTTTCTATTTCATCACCGATCTGGATAGCAGCGATTGTGCATAACCCAATTGGCAACGTAATCTGCCTCTTAGCGCTGACTCTAGCCATGCTTTTTCCTTACTTTTCTGAGAAAAGTAAAAACTAACGATTTCTTTACTATATGTCAATGGGTAAAGAAATCTTATAGGCATGTACGAACACCGATTTTACCATCATAACTATCAGGAAACTGGGCGTTATTTCAAAGCCCCCGTCGTTGATCTGCGTGCATTGTTGATACCGCCCACGTTAGCTTGCGCCAGGAAGCTGCCTGCCTGATTCCCCGCGCGCGGCGCGTTTTGAAGCACCGCCGCCATTTTGTTCACCTCCGCCGCGCTTCTATCGGGATAATCGCTGCGTAACGCACGAGCGGCTGTCTCGATTGGGCCTGGGTCGGTGTCGAAGAGCTTTGCGTACAGCGATTCCGTATACAGCGCCGCCTGCTTATCGGATAACCCAAACTGACTTTGAGCCAGCGCCTGTTGGGTGGTTTTGAATTGCTGGCCGTACTGTTGCCAGAATTGCGTCGCGTGTTCTGGCCCCGCTTTTAAAGCGGTCCATAATGCGGAGGCATAGTATTCCCCCTGCTGCATCAGCGACAGCCCTTTCGCCCCTTCAGTCAAATTTGTACCTTTATCAATCCACGCCTGCGCCTGTTCGTGGCCTTTCGCCATCGCGCCTTGATCGCTGACTTGGGCGGCTGTTGCCGTGCGCTGTTCAGGGGTCAGCGCATGCAGATCGGCCATCGAGCGGTCAAAACTGTCAAAACTGGCCCCTAAACCCGCTTCGACGGCACCTGATAGCCGGTTGTATTCATGCGCGGCCCAGTCAGCCGTATTGTCCAACGTACCCCAGAACCGGCCGTTCAGCGTGGAATTTGTGGGCGTAGCCATCAGTCGGCTCCAGGCTTTATCCTCTTCCGGTTGGGAAATGGCCTGATTCATCGCGTGCGCCTGCTGCATCACAGACTGTTGACCTGCCTGAGCATGTTGCTGGACTTCAGCAGGCGCTGACTGGGCGCTCAGGGATCCGGCATCCGACCCAACCCCTGCGTGTGCTTGGTTGAGCAGGCTTTGCCGGTCGATATGCGATTGCAGGCCCGCTGCACTGCCGGTCGCCTGTTGGACCTGGGAGGGCAGGCCACTGTCCATTGGGGGTGCTGACATACCGCCGTAAGCGTCGGCAGCCCCTGACTGACCCGCCTTTTGATGCAAGGCCTTTCCTGCAATGTCTGCAATTTCGCCTTCCTTGCCGAGTGTACTGAGCTGTTTCATCAGCGCCATATTGCGCGCGACCGCTGGATTGACGCCCCCGCCTTGGTAGCTTTGAGTCCACTGCTCGTTTTGCAGGACCGCTTGCCGATCTTTGGGCGACAGCCGGTAAAACGCCTGCCAGGAAAGGCGGCTCGCCTCTGGATCGTTAGCAATTGCCGCGCCCAGGGTTTTCAAATCGACCTTTTGGGACAGGCCGAATTGTGATTGCCGCTGCGCCCACTGCTGGAAGCTCTGGTGAGTGGAGTGTTTCTGCTCCGCCGCATGCCGATAGTCTTCAGATAAGGCATCTCCAAGTGAATGCTCGAATTGCTGGCCGCTTTGGGTTTTGTATCCACGGGCCAACTGATCCTGCATTCTTTGGGAAGTCGCATGACTGGACTGCACGCTTTGGGTGAAGTTGGAGATATCCGCCCTGCTCATCTTTTGCTGGTCTTCTTTAGTGGATTCTGTTTTCCCTTGTACCTCACCCCCTATCCCTGCCTTAAAACCGCCCTTCATTCTTGTACCAGCCAACGGCGCGAGCAGTTGCGCGGTACCCTCTGCACCCGCTTGTCCCATCATTTGAGCGAGGATCGCCCCCCGCACCTTGCTCGCATGAGACGCATCCACCTGCGCCTTGTCCATAAACTGCTTCGCAGT
>LXRJ01000199.1 GCA_001684025.1 Candidatus Glomeribacter gigasporarum
CCCAGGAGATGGCTGGGCCCCATAGGGGCCCAGTCATCTCCTGGGCAAATTCTGGCCAAATATGACAGTTATTGGTGTGTAGCGTCTAATAACGCTATTATCCGGCATCTGACGATGATCAGCGCTTACGATTCGAATTGAGTAAACTTGAGTTTATTAATGATAAATATGTAATAATGACTCGAATCATAATAAGCTCATAGCTTATTTAACAATAAATATGATAAATATATAATATCAAATAAATAAATAAATTAGATATAGTTTTATGTAAAATAATTTTTTATATAAATATCTCTTGTGATTTCAAGTTGATAAGTTCTTTTTTTCGCTTTCGCTTTTTCCTTTTCAATACAAAAAAAATGTTAAACAAAAAAGTTAAATATCATAAACTATCAGAAGAAGAAATTAATAATATTATTAATGGTACAATACCTGAAAATACTCGCAAAGCTACAGCAAAGTGGGTTAAGATATTGGAAAATTGAAGATCAGAAGTAGGATATGATTATGGAATTGAAATGATAAATAACAGACAGCAGCTAGAACGTGAAATGGTCAAATTTATTTTAGAGATTAAACAGATTTGTACTCAGRSMRAMYAYYYACWWTCTTCACTTATGAACTGTATAAGGTTACTAAGTGTTTATATTTTTAAGCATCCTGGATCAGTTAATAATTTCAATATTAGTAATCATGAAGAATTTGCACAATTATGGGAGGCATTGAATGGCAAGATGAAACAATTAAAAAAAACAAGGAATTGTATCACGCCATCATGATCATTTAACAGACGATGAATTAAAAAGAATATTTCAACATTCTGCTCTTTCTATTAATAATCCTGAGAGATTACTTTATTATATTTTTATGTGGAGTTGTCTTCTTTTTTAACCACAAGGTGGTGAATATTATAAAATTTTAACAGCTCAATTTACCTTTACATCTAATGTGGGATGCAATTTGCAAAAAATTATCAAAAAAATGATCAAGAAGAAGTAGATGGTTGCTCTGACGCCTTATTATTCCTATTCCACCTGATCCTGAGAACTACTGCAGACCCATTTATGATTTTAACTATTATTTTTCTAAACAACCAACAAACTCTAGTTGTTTGTCTCTTTATTTAAAAATTAACAAACAGGCTAAGGGTAAGTTTTATTAAATACGATTTATTAACATTACATAACAATATTAATCTTTTTATTAAAAGACCTTTTAAAGGATAAATGGTATCTTGATGCCGCATTAGGTGAAAAAACATGTAGATCATTATTGAAAAGTATTTGTACTGCAGTTGGAATTGACTTGAAAGGTCAGAACATTGTTAACCATTCTGGTAGATCTACACTGATAACTTTTCTATTTCAGAAAGGAGTTCTGATGGTTACTACGATGTCATTAACTGAACATAAAAGCGAGTCATCAYWCAGGATTTATGCATGACCATCTCAGCAACAAAAAGAAGATGCACTCTCATTATTAATAAATAATGTTGGAACTTTACCTTTAAGGAATTCAGAAACTTCAAGCAATTTGAATTCCTCACGTAATTCGGAAGCTTCAAGCAATTCAGAAACTTAAGGCAATTTGAATATTTTAAGCAATTTAGAAACTTTAGATGTTTTAAGTAATTCAAGGGTATAACGTATAACATTTATTATTATTTTTTTTTTATAAATTTATTTTAATATTTAAACATTTACTAGATGATTAATAATAATAATCTGCCACGACATACCTTCCCAAGAAAACCATTTCAGCAACCTTTATAAGATATAATCAAAAACTTACCTCCAATCAGTAGTCAGCAAGTTATGCGTAGGGTTCTCAATAGAGTAGTTATGAAAAGCAAGATTCGATTAATAATGAAGATAATAATTCTAAGGTAGTCAAAAACTATTACATTAATGCTGAAAGTGTTATAATTAATTAGATATATGATGTAAATGTTTTACGTTATATCAATATTAAATAAATCAATCAATTTGCTTTATCAATAAATTAAATAAAGTTCTGATTTTTTAAAACAGATTTTATCTTATAAATACTTTCATCCCAGTTCATTGGAATTTTAAAAAAATTCCATGCTAATTAATATTTTGTTCTGGCCCATTGGAATTTTTAAAAAATTTTATACTAGTTAACATTTGCTCTGGCCCATTGGAATTTTAAAAAATCACATATAGATAACATTTCTCCAGTCTATTGGAATCTTTAAAAAAATTCCATGCTAATCTGCGTGATCACAACATTATCATTACACATGACAAATAATGGAAAGTATTTGAACCAGAATTTGC
>LXRJ01000214.1 GCA_001684025.1 Candidatus Glomeribacter gigasporarum
GGATTCACTCATCTTTTTGGATCTCCAAAATAAAAAGGCCCGCGCAAGGCGAGCCGTCAGGGGTAAAGGTTTTGGCATACATTAGGCCATTTGCGTTTCCATACCGATTTTTTGTCCGGCTTCAATCCGCCCCCGTTCGGCCTCGACATCGCCGATATCCCAATCGCCCGCCAGGATGTGCGTCGCCGTTTCACGCGAGAGCAAACCGCTTTCGATCAATATCTTCAGCGTATGCGCATCCTGCTGGCGATCTTGCGCGCTCGGCGCATACCAGCGCGGCCAGCGCAGCGAGAGTTTGGCTTGGGCATTCAGTGTTCCGATGGCTGCGCCCGCAATCGTCAGCGGATACCGCTGACGGGCGGCTACCGTCATTTTGAATAAGGAGAGCAACGCCCCTTCGCCGTAGCTGATGCGCAATTTGTCGGCCAGCCAAATCAGCGGCTGATTCAATAACTCCATCGCACGGCCCGATTGCGTGGCATTCAACTTATTCGCCTGCGCACGGTTGCCGTGGATCGATTCCAGCGCCATCTCACGTAAGCAGCGCACATACTCGACCACCGCCGCCGCTGCGTTGCCGTTGATTTCCAATAACTTGGCGTCGCTGTCCTTGTCGGTACCCACCAATGCATTGGCTGCGCCTTTGATCTGTTCGCCGTCTTTGCCCGCGCCCGGGTCTTTAATAAACAATTGCGGATCGCTGCTGTATTTCAGCCCGCGTCCCGCTTGTGAGAGCTGATAGTCCATCTCGATACAGGTATCAATCGCCGCCTCGAACGTGCACGCGCCATCGATGCCCTCACCGTTCGGTAAATTCTTGATCCAGACCAGCGGTATGAAGCCAAGATGGTGGCGCGTGGTGCGCTGCGCATCGATGGCAGGACGCGCTTCGTGATCGTGCACCTTCCACGGCTACATCCAGATTTCCTGTTCAGCCGTCCATTCACGCTTAAACCAGTAATCCGCTCCGGGTTCATCAATCGCGTAACCTTTGTCCTGCAACACGCGCCCGTTGACTTTGTATTGCTCGGTGACGCGCTCTAAGGTATCCGGCGCATCCGCACGCCAAACAGGCGTCAGAAACGGCGTATTCATCACCGAGAAGAACACCCGCCCGTTCAGGATGCGCAACAGAATCGCGGCCGAGCCGACTGCTCCGACCGGCGCCGCCTCGATCATCACTTCATTTAAGCGCGTTTCTTTCATCAAGCTGCGCAAAGCGTTCCGGGTCGGCTCGTCCTCGCAATCCATTTGAGGAAACTGACCTTCGGCAAACAGCAGCGAGACGCTGTTGTCCATCACCGTTTTGCAGATGCCCGTACCGGCGCGCACGCAGGGCCTTCTCTCCCGCAGCGGGATGTATTCCTGCAATCCCGTGTATTCCGTATGGAAGTCGCAGGTCAAATGGTCATAGATCGCCCCACGCAGCACTTTGGTCAACGCATCGATGCGGAATTGCCGCTCCGGATAGTCGGTGTCGCGCGGTAGTTTGGCCAGTAAGGTTTTAAACATTTAACGATTCATGAACGAAATATGGGTGCGCTGCATTGGCGCTACCCGTTGAATCAGCGGTGTCAGTGCATACCGCACTGCATCCCAGCCGTGGTTATGCCTGTCCTCGATTCTTGGCAATATGTCGCCGGTGCGTTGATCCACTTTGTAGCTGTATAAACGTGCTTCCTGGCGCATCTGGGTACAGCGTTCATGGATCACGATTCTCTTAAACCCTTTTAGATGGGCAATGCCATCTTCAATGGAACCGGGCCATTTCGCCGCCGCTTCAATCCTGAACCCTTGTCGTTGCAAGTAGCTAATGGTTTCGGGCCGAGCGCTGTCCGCCTTGATCGGCCAGTCGCGCGCACCTGGAATACCCTCGAACGTTCGGCTATCCATCGCCCGCCCGCCGGCAAACAGTTTCGGCAGATCGTCCAACTCCACCTGGTAACCAAACGCCTCATGATCGATATATAGACATTCGTCCTGAATAAAGCACCGGATCAGCGCGGTCGGGTCATTGGCAAAGCCCCAGTCCGCGCCGAAATAAAAACGG
>LXRJ01000260.1 GCA_001684025.1 Candidatus Glomeribacter gigasporarum
CAATGCGCAGTATGAATGGATCGCGAAGACGTGGGTGATGCTTGTGGAGCAGGGGAAGGTGGCGGTATGAAAGCGACTCAGGAATTCTCAAAAATAGCCATCCTATTTCCAAAATCGGTCTATTTTGGAAATAGGATATATTCTATTTCCACATATGGAAATAGATTCTGTTTACTTATCTTATGAAGATTAAAAATTCTCCTTCAGGCACACTGAGGCAGCGTATAGGATACGCGGCTTTCTTGCCTCATCCTTTACCCCCAAAAATTAACTGGTCACTAGATCTCGTGAATGCTCTATCCAAGGCTGATCATGTTTTAGGAAAGTTGTCTGGAGAAGGCCATAAATTACCTAACCCACATGTACTAATCAGACCATTTATGGAGCGAGAGGCTGTGTTATCCAGTCGGATAGAGGGCACCCAAGCTGAACTGGGGGAAGTATTGGCAGCAGACGCAGGGCTCTTATTGGGGCACGTGAAAGATTTGCAGGAAGTTCGGAATTACATCGCTGCACTGGAATATGGACTGGAGCGTTTGCATACTCTACCCGTATCACTGCGTTTGCTGCGAGAAATACACACCCGATTAATGCAAGGTGTTAGGGGACAGCACGCAACACCAGGAGAATTTCGAATGACCCAGAATTGGATTGGTGCTCCAGGCGCGAGCTTGAGCATGGCCAAATATGTACCGCCGCCACCTGAAGATTTAATGAGCTGCTTAGATGCCTTTGAAAAATTTCTTCACAGTCAACAGCTACCTCTTCTTGTGCATCTTGGGCTATGTCATTATCAGTTTGAAGCACTTCATCCTTTTGTAGATGGGAACGGGCGATTAGGACGTTTACTGATCATTCTGCTTTTGATCGAAAGAAAAGCGCTCGCTGCACCTTTATTGTACCTCAGTGCCTTTTTTGAAAGGACGCGAGAAGAATATTATCAGCACCTTTTTAATGTCAGCGCCTTAGGAACATGGGAAGCTTGGTTATTATATTTTCTAAAAGGCGTTTCATTAGAGGCGGCAGATGCATTATCGCGCGCAGAACGGATTAACCATGTTTTATCAGACTGGCGATTAAAGGCTGCAGAACTGCGCAGCGGTGTTCCTGCAAGAATTATTGAATGTCTTGCTGTTAATCCATTTTTAAATATCCCACACGTTGCTTCTCATCTAAAAATTGCCTTTAACACTGCACATAGAGCTGTTCAAAAGTTAGAGGCTTTAGGCATTGTTTCGCCTATGGCTTATCCAGGACGTGCGGGAGCCACTTTTTACTGTGCAGATGCTTTATTTGAAGCACTCAAAGCACCGGTCGATTTGACTCGTTTCGCCGCTTTAGGCGTAGACCTTCCACGGCCTGAGTAAAAGATTCAAGTTATTACCCTCAAGACGTCTCTTACCCACCGCAATCCCACATGAATAAAGCCGGACACTCGATTCCCTCCTGGCTCGACGATGAGCTTCAGAACTGGGCGCGGTGGAAGTGGAGTTTGATATACAGG
>LXRJ01000293.1 GCA_001684025.1 Candidatus Glomeribacter gigasporarum
CAATGCGCAGTATGAATGGATCGCGAAGACGTGGGTGATGCTTGTGGAGCAGGGGAAGGTGGCGGTGTGACGATGGTATGTCATCCAGCCAATTATTCAGGCGTGAGCGCTCTGCGGCAAGGCAGGGCAACGGGGAATTTGCGCGAGCGTCTCAGTCAGTGTGTCCTTAGCGATCTCTGTGTCATATTGAGCTTGACCACGCAACCAATACCCCTCAGACAAGCCAAAATATCGGCACAGGCGCAAATCCGTGTCAGCAGAAATGCCACGCTTGCCATGCACGATTTCGTTAATGCGGCGCGGTGGCACGTTAATTGCTTTGGCCAGTGCGTATTGGCTAATCTCGAATGGTTTTAGGAACTCTTCCAACAGAATTTCACCCGGATGGACAGGTTTTAATTTACTCATATCTAATCCTTCAATGGTAATCAACGATCTCAACGTCGAAGGCGTTTCCGTTTTTCCAACGAAAACAGACTCGCCATTTAGCGTTAATACGAATGCTGTACTGCCCCGCCCGATTCCCCTTGAGCAATTCCAGCCGATTGTTCGGCGGAATTCTCAGATCGTTTATACGGCTCGCCCAATCAAGTTGTGCAAGTTTACGCAGCGCAACACGTTCAATATTGACGAACCGCGCAGTGCGTTTACGCTGGAACAAGGACTGGGTATCAGGGCACTTGAACGATTGAATCATTACCTGATGGTAACGGATTCTGTTAATAATGGAAAGCGTTATTAATGTCGTCAATATGAAGGACGGTATGAACGAACTCCTTATCCCCTCCTGGATCGACGATAAGCTACAGAACTGGGCGCGGTGGAGTTTGTCTGCCGAATGGCCGTGGTGCGCCGGTTGGCCGGGGCCGAGGGCCGCACGAGATCCCGTCTCCCGCTTGTATCGCGCGCCCGACTGGGGCGATGCAGTCCGCCGACTGCCGCCGAACGAAGCGCACGCGCAGAGGGTCAATCAAGTCATCGAACAGCGGATGMATCCGTTGGARCGSCGRATYRTCGATGCCGAATATGTGCATACGCGGGACTCCGGCCGCTGYTCATATGGCCGCATAGGCGCAGCCCGCCGCTTAAGGATGTCCTTGAATTCKTAYGAAACGCWCTTACGTAGCGCTTGTYTKAAGGTKGAGCAGGCGTTTGGCCAATGAAATATGCGCAGGAGATTATC
>LXRJ01000341.1 GCA_001684025.1 Candidatus Glomeribacter gigasporarum
ACAGTAAAGGGAATATTAGATTTGAAAACGTTACTAAAATTGGCGTTCAGAATTACGAGCATAAAGTCATCGCATTCTGGTCCATTTTTATTGACCTGACTCCTCAAGTCCCTCTACCTAAGCTGTTCAGACTCTATCAGGAATTTTATTCCAAGAAGGAAGCTATCCAGCAATTTCTGAGCTATTTCAATATAGAGGGCTACTTTGATCCTATTGAACCTCCAACTTGCAAAGAAATAGAAGTTTTAATTTCTATGCGCGAGGACTCTAGATGCAAATCGGTTGCCAATATACTTGGATGCTCTGTTGTAACGGCGAGTAATCACATCTGCAATATCAGAAGCAAATTAAAGTCATGCACTTTGCATGATGTTCTGCACAAATTACCCATGATACCGGAAAATGAGCAAGGTGCGCATTTTTACATTTAAAAATAACTCACGTCTAGTAGGACTAATTTTCAGCATGAGCGCATCTATAAATACGTCAAACAGTGTCGCTGCAATGCCGGATAAAACGCTCATTTATTGTTTTGAGGCAAGCCCGATAGGGTTTGACGCGAACCAAGCCAGAACCATTCCAGAGCACACGGCAAGTTCGGCGACGCTTTATAACCGATTGATCGAATTCGAACGAGGCGGAACGAAACTTGAACCGAGCCTTGCTGAACGCTGGGACATCTCCAAAGACGGAAAGGGTTACACATTCCATCTGCGCCGTGGCGTGAAATTTCATACCACGCCATGGTTTAAACCCACGCGAGAATTCAACGCGGAGGATGTGCTCTTTACCTTCGAGCGCATGCGCAACCCCAATATGCCATTCCGTAAAGCGTATCCGACTGAATTTACGGATTTTCATAGCGCCCGCCTTGACAAGATCATTGCCAAGATTGAAGCCATTGATGATCACACAGTGCGGTTTACACTGAACACGGTC